>JALVEF010000111.1 GCA_027031185.1 Saprospiraceae bacterium | reverse complement strand
CAACGCGAAGCAAGTTCAACGCGCAAGCGTTTCAACGTCCCGCACTTACTTGCCCACAAAAGCGGAGAGATATAGCGCTCATCTTCCAAAAAGCATAAGCGGAAAGGGGCAAAGCCAAAACCAGGCAAAGCAAGTAAGTGCGGGACAAACTCAACGCGATGCAAGTTCAACGCGCAAGCGTTTCAACGTCCCGCACTTACTTGCCCATCAAAGCGGAGAGATATAGCGCTCATCTTCCAAAAAGCATAAGCGGAAAGGGGCAAAGCCAAAACCAGGCAAAGCAAGTAAGTGCGGGACAAACTCAACGCGAAGCAATTTCAACAGCGCAGCTGTTTCAACGTCCCGCACTTACTTGCCCAAAGGCGGTCTAACGGTTTAGCGGCTTAACGGTATAGCGGCCCCGCAGGAAGACTTTCAACGCGCCGAAGGCGCAAACTCAACGCGAAGCAATTTCAACAGCGCAGCTGTTTCAACGTCCCGCACTTACTTGCCCATCAAAGCGGAGCGATATAGCGCTCATCTTCCAAAAAGCATAAGCGGAAAGGGGCAAAGCCAAAACCAGGCAAAGCAAGTAAGTGCGGGACGAGCTATTTTTAATTTTTAATTGAACATGCTATTCTGCCGTGTCGTCCACGAGAATGCCTTTAGCCGAGTCGGCCAGGCGCTGCTGGGCCTTGACAAAGGAATAGCCAAAGAGCGCAAAGTTTTTCAGTTCGGTGAGCAGGGCAAAGAAGAGCATACTGTTTCGCGTGCCGACCTGATTGGCCTTAATGCGCTTGATTTGGAGTTTGCGCGCTTTTTTGATGGTCTTCAGGAGTTCTTTTTTCTTGTCGTTGAGCGTTTCGAGCGATTGGCGGTTTTCGACGGTTTCCAGGGCGGTATTGACAAATTCACGGAGACTTTGCATCACTTCATTGAGACTTTCGTTTTGCTCGGGGATGAGGGGTTTATGGCTATTTTCGACGTGCTTGAGTGCCGGCTCGATAAAGTGACGCGTGCTGTTGGACAACTCGCGCAGATAATCCATCACTTGGACGTAATAATAGCCCGACTCGAGCGAGTCATCGGTGAGTTTGTCAATGACCTTGTTGACTTTTTCTTTTTTCTCCTTGGCCAGGGCATTGATGTCGAGAAAATCGGAATAAGTAGTCCGCAGGCCGCGGCGGTTTTCGGAGGCCAAATTGCTAAGTGTGCGAGAAATAAGGTTTTGATATGCCGATAAAAAGCGCAGGACTTCATCGGCACTCTTAGCCACCAGCTTATCGGCGCTGAGCTTGCCGATGCCTTGTGCTTCACGGAGCAGTCTGGACTTTTTCTCTTCCCGCTTCTTGTGCAAAAAGTGTGTTTGGTACAGGATAAAGGCCACAACGGCCAACAAGGCAAAAACGACCAGCTTGCCCCCAAAGTACATGATGTTCACCAGGATAAAGGCCATTGTAAAGCCAAAAAGTGCGGTAAAAAACCAACTGCCGATAACGGCCAGCACACCCGAGACGCGATAGACGGCACTCTCCCGCCCCCAGGCGCGATCGGATAGTGAAGAGCCCATAGCCACCATAAACGTCACATACGTGGTGGACAGCGGCAGCTTTAACGTGGTGCCGATAGAAATCAGGATGGCCGCCACGAAGATATTGACGGAGGCGCGCAGCATATCAAAATGGGGCGGCTGTTGGTCTTCGGCGCCTTCCTTCGGTTGCCACTTTTTGGGCTTAAAGCGCCTGGCGACTGCTTCATTGAAGCTATCAGGAAGGATAGCCGTCACACGTTTGTGCGCATTGATTACATTCTGCACAAGCATCCTGGCAAAGATCGTCGAGCCAAAACGCTCATAGCCTTCCTCATCCTGACGGCCCAAATTCACCTCTGTCTCCGTCACCGACCGGGCTTTGCGGGAGTATTTCAGCGTCAAGGCCATCACCACACCGGACAGCACCAGCATCCAGGTATTGGCGGGTACCTTGTGGGCCAGATCTTTCATCATAAAAGTATCCGGCGAAGTGGCACCGGACTCCACAAAGAAATGATAGGCATTGTAGGCCGCCATCGGCACACCGATAAAGTTGACCAAGTCATTGCCCGCAAAGGCCATCGCCAGGGCAAAGGTCCCAATCAGCACTACAATGCGCAGAATGTTGACCTTCAGGCGCTGCAGGATAAGAAACAAGATGGTACCGGCCACAAAGGTAGTGGACAGGATCAGCAGCCAATTGTCGTGGATAGCCTGCTTGGTGGCCTTGTCCATAAATGTCGCATTCTTGGCCCCTTTGATCAGGATGAAGAACATAATCCCACTAATGGCAAGCCCGGCCCATATCGCCCCAAAGCGCCTGAAATTCTTCTCGTAATCAAATGTGAATACCAGGCGCACAAAGTATTGAATGATCGCACCGGCCAGCAGCGCTACCACCACGGAAAACAAAATGGCAGATATAATGGCCAGGGCCCGGGCCGAATTGATGTATTCCCCAAAACTCAGATGATTCGGGTCGTGATAGACCTTGATCAGAGCCATACCGACAGCCGCACCCAATAGCTCAAACACGACGGAAACAGTGGTAGATGTCGGGATGCCGAATGTATTAAACAAATCCAACAGAATGATGTCCGCCAGCATCACGCCGAGAAATATGATCATCACCTCGGAAAAGGCAAAAAACTGGGGGTGGAAAATCCCCTTTCGCGCCACTTCCATCATGCCGCTCGAAAACACCGAGCCGGCCAGCACACCGGCCATCGCAAAGAGTGCGATCGTATTAAATGATGCCGCCTTTGAGCCGATCGCCGAGTTCAAAAAATTGACCGCATCATTGCTGACTCCGACTATCAAATCCGAAAAGGCAAGCACAAACAAAATGCCTGTCAGAATCAAATAATAGGTCTCCATATCCGGATTGGGTTTTTGACTTGTAACTGTTTAGGTACCCGCTGTTTTTGCGCTAAAATGCCTATTTTATCCCTAAAAACAGGAGCACCCAAACAGTTACTTTGATTTGAAGATTCGCCACCTGTCGCAGCGACGAATTTTTGTCAGCATGGGGGCATCTTCGTACAAATGCCGCATTTTGAAGGTCCATTCGGCAATGGCGCTGAAACGCGGTCGCGGCAAAATTACATTAGAGATAGACAATGCACAACGGAACTACGCCTTTTTTCGCAATTTTCCGGTTTCCGGCCATTTTGGCCTGTCGCCGGCCGGGCGGCCATTCTGTACCTGGGAGACCGCACCTACTCCCGCATTGCCACTTCAAAAGACACCTGCGCCCGGTGCCCTTGCTCATCCAATACGATCATCCGGTGCGGACCCGGCGTCGGCACCAATTCCATCGTATGAAAATGTTCGGTAGTGCCGATAAACCGCCCGTCCAGATGCCAAAACAACCGCCCGGTAGAATGATCATAGGCCACCTGAAAAACAATCCCGCGCCGTTCGGCTGCCAAATCCACCGGAGGCAACAATTTCATCCCGTTTTTCGGTGGATAGATAAACTGCACAGGCTGATAGCCGGCAGGCTCACATCCGGCTTTGAAAGGCGGCATGCCCTCGTATTCCGGATGGTGCCGGACATAGTAATAGGCCTCCGCAGGCGAGAGCACAAAGACTGTGTCAGGCAGGAGCGCATCGGCTACCAGACAATTGCGCGTGGCCTGCAAACCTGATCGCTTGTCCCGGTAAATAAGCCGGTGATACCGGCACAGGGGCAGTTCGCCTGCCGTCACCGGCACATCCACACTGTCAGCAGGACACAAAGGCCCGGCCGCATAGCCGCTACGAGCACAAACGGGCCGGCGTACCAATTCGTCATAAGGCGGATCAAACCATCCCCCGCGTGGCAGCAACTTAAAAACATCAAACAGAATGGGCGCAGCGGCACGCACACCAATCAAACTGGGGCGCCCCTCCCCATCGGCATTACCGGCCCATACCACAACCAGGTACCGGCCATCCAGGCCGACTGCCCAGGCATCTCGAAAACCGATACTCGTCCCCGTCTTCCAGGCAATGGGGCGCGCACTGCCGAATCGCTGCCAATGCCCTTCCAGATCCGGGCGTTGCAAGGCGCGCATCATTTGAAAAGTAGTCCAAATCGCTCCGGCCGATACGACAGGAGGCGATTTTACCAAGCGCCTGGCGGGCACCGGCGCATCCTTAAGGACGTACGGCGGATGAATATCCTGCAAGTCATATCGCCCGTCATAGTCATAAAAATGCGTCAACATCCGGGCCCAGGAGGCATAGGCGCCGGCCAGCTGCCACGGCGAAGTCTCCGCGCCACCAATCACCAACGTCAGCCCGTAATACTCCGGCGGATGCGTCAGACTCGTCAGACCGGATTTTTTCAAAAAATGATAGTACCGCCCCAGACCGTAGGTCTTCAGCAAGCGCACAAACGGCACATTGAGCGAACGAATCAGGGCCTCCCGGAGCGGCACGGCCCCCCGGTAACGGCTGTCAAAGTTGCCCGGACGATAATGCCCATAGACCGTCGGAATGTCTTTGAGCAAACTGTTGGGGGTGACCAGGCCGGCGTCCATAGCCAGGGCGGCCAACATGGGTTTGAGCGTGCTGCCTGTACTTCGCTGGGCTTGCAATATATCTACATCGGGGCTGTAGCGGTCAGCCAGGCCCGGACTATTGCCCACATAGGCCAGCACATTGCCGCTCTCGATCTCCATAACCATCACCGCACAGTTGTGTATCTCGTCGGCGTTTAGCCGCACGAGATGAGACCTAATGGCCTGATTTACTTTCACTTGCAGGTCCTTATCCACAGTGCTTTTGAACCGGGCTTGGTGGGTATTGGGATGCCGTTTGGCCAACGTATGAAGCAAATGGGGCGCAAGCGCGGGCAGCGCATGCGGCACACCAGGGAGCGGCTCGTCCTTGCTCAATACCCACGTAGTGGAGTCTATCATCCCCAGACCATACATCCTGTCCAGCAGGCGATTGCGCTTGCCGCGCAATCGCACTTCATTTTTGCCCGGACGGATGAGCGCGGGATTGTTGGGAAGAACAGCCAGCGTGGCCGCTTCACCCACGGACAAGGCCGCCGGTCCCTTCCCGTAGTACCGCCAGGTAGCAGCCTCCAGTCCCACTACATTGCCCCCGAAGGGGGCAAAACTCACATAATATCTCAATATGTCCCGCTTGGAATAGCTCAGATTGAGCCGCAAGGCCATAATCGCCTCTATCATCTTTTGCCACAGCGTGCGCCGTCGGCGCTTGCGCGCCAAACGGATCACTTGCATATCTATCGTACTGGCACCGCTCACCACGCGGCCGTTGCGGATATTCTGCACAATAGCCCTGCCGACACTCCGAAGATCCACACCCGCATGCCGAAAAAAACGCTTGTCTTCATACGCGGTAATGGCCTGCACAAAGACCGGCGGCACGGAATCAATCAAAGGAAACCGCCACTGCTCATCCGCGGCGATGCGCGCCGCCAGCAGATGACCGTCCTTGTCTTCCAGCACAAAAGACAGCGGCTCATCAAACAGCGGCCTGGGCAGACAAAGCCAAAACCAAAGCCCCAGTGCCAGCGCCACTACATAGCGCAGGTGCCGGTAGCGAAAGTGCAAGTCTTTTGACGGCCATAGTGCCATATCTCTCAATGCATTCGACTTGCAAGATAGAACTTTGACGGATTACACAACGACAATGAACAATTTGCTTTAGTTGAACGCTGACGCGTTGAAATGGCCCTACGGGCCGTTGAAATGCGCCTTCGGCACGTTGAAATTACGCTGGCACTTTCAACGCGCCAGCAAGTTCAACGCACCAGCAAGTTCAACGCGTCAGCAGTTTCAACGCGCAAGCCATTTACCTCGAACTGCAAATATTACTTACTTTTGCGCATCATCTCACAACCATGAAGATCGAAGTACGGGAGGTCAACACAAAGCGCGCATTCCATAGGTTTATCACCTATCCTTTCAAGTTATATGCCGACAACGCCTACTGGGTACCTCCCCTCATACGGATGGAGAAGCAGTTTTTGTCTCCGCGCAATCCCGTCTTCAAACAAATAGAATTTCGTTCCATACTGGCTTTTTACAAAGGTCGCTTGGTCGGGCGCGCCGCCGTATTTATCAACCAGCGCGAAAACGATAGCGCCGGCGTGGCGCACGCCCGCTTTGGCTGGCTCGATTTTGAAAACAACATCGCCATCACCAAGGCCCTGTTTCGATACATGGAAGACTGGGCCTTGAGCCGCGGCATGACCGCGCTCAAAGGGCCCATGGGCTTTACCAACTTTGACAAGGCCGGTATGCTGTACGAGGGCTTTGACAAGCCCGGTACGATGGCCACCCTATACAACCATCCTTACTACCCCAAGCATCTCGATTCCCTGGGCTACCAAAAGCTGGCCGATTGGCATGAGTTTGTCGCACCGGTACCCGAAAAAACACCCGAAAAAGTGAGCCGTTTGGCCAAGCTACTCTATGAGCGTTATGGCCTGCAAGACATCCCCGTCCGGGGGCGCAAAGACGTCAACCGGCTGATGGATCAGTTCTTTCCGCTGGTAGAGGCCGCCTATGCCGATATAGAGGGATTTGTGCCCTTCTCGGACGCACAAAAGCTATTCTATAAAAAGCGCTTCGCGCCCTTCTTGCATCCTCAGCTGACCAAGTTTATTGCCGACCAGGAGGGCCGGCTCATCGCCTTCGGCATCTCGATGCCCTCTTTTACCAAGGCCCTGCAGAAGGCCCGCGGGCGGCTCTTCCCGTTTGGATGGTATTACATCCGGCAAGCGCTCAAACACAACGACCTGGCCGACCTTTACCTTATCGGCGTCCATCCCAAGTGGCAGCGTAAGGGCATTCCCGCCATTATCATCAATGACATACTGGACGGCATGCGCCGCAAAGGCATCCGTCACGTTGAGAGCAATCCGGAATTGGAGACCAACAAAAAACTGCACCTGCTGTTTGGCAAGTACGAGACCCACGTCATCAAAAAGCGCCGGGTATTTATCAAAGAACTAATAGACATCCGATGAATGACCCCAACATGCACCCATTCAGGCAGTTGATGCACTCCATCATGGGTTCCGATAAGTTCAAACACAAAATGTACGAGGCCCGCCTGCGCGCCGACTGGCCCCGGCTCATGGGCAAAATGATCAACGACTATACCGATGACATACAGGTACGCAATCACAAACTCATCCTCACCATTTCATCGGCTCCACTCAAACAAGAACTCACCGCGTCCAAACAAAAATTCCTAAACCTCATTCACCGGCATATCGGCGAGGCGTTTTTTAAGGATATTGTGATAAGATAGTACTGCTTCGCCGGTGACAAGCTACGCGCCCACAACACAAACCGGCCGGCGGAATACCCCACATCATGTCTGCTACGCGTCGTCCCATCGGCGATACAAGCGACTCAAAACCAGAAGGGCCAGAAGCAAAATAATGGACACCGGCAGCCAATCGCCGATCTCACGCCCAATGCGATATCTGGCGTCCGTGGTGTCAATACCGGCGCGCCGGGCCGTGGGGCTCTGGGCTATCAACCGGATGGCCGGAGCTAAGTAAGCCAAACCGGTAAGGACAATGCGACGCCAACGCTTAGTCCGAAAGAAACTCATCCACATCGTACAACTTCTTGCGCCAGGCATCGGACACGCCTTTATATACCACCTTGCCGGAGATGATATTGAGCCCTTTCCTGAGTGGTTCGGACCGGCGGCAGGCCTCCTTCCAACCCAGATCCGCCAGTTGGAGTGCATAGGGCAAGGTGGCATTGGTCAGCGCCAAAGTAGAAGTGTAAGGCACGGCGCCGGGCATGTTGGCCACAGAATAGTGCACCACACCATCAATAATATACACGGGCTTGGCATGTGTCGTGGGCTTGGTGGTCTCGAAGCATCCGCCCTGATCCACTGCCACGTCCACCATCACCGTGCCCTCGCGCATCGTCTTGAGCATTTTGCGCGTGACCAGTTTGGGAGCCTTGGCGCCCGGTATCAGCACCGCACCGATGATCAGGTCGTGCGATTGTACCAACTCACGAATGGCATATTCACCCGAAAACATAGTAGTAACATTGGCAGGCATGACGTCGGCCAGATAGCGAAGCCTGTCCAGATTGATATCCAGGATGGTTACCTGGGCACCGAGGCCGGCGGCCATTTTGGCGGCTTGCGTACCGACCACTCCACCTCCGATGACCAACACCTTGGCCGGCGGCACGCCGGGCACACCACCCAACAAAATCCCCCTACCCTTTTGGGGCTTTTCAAGGTATTTGGCGCCCTCCTGGATGGCCATCCTTCCGGCCACCTCGGACATCGGAACCAGCAGTGGCAAGCTGCGATTGGGCAGTTCCACCGTTTCATAAGCCAGACACACGGCCTTAGACTTGATCATCGCATCTGTCAGGGTCTTGCTGGATGCAAAGTGAAAATACGTAAACAGCAGCTGGCCTTCCCGCACGAGTTTGTATTCGCGCTTGATAGGCTCCTTGACTTTGATAATCATTTCGGCTTTGGCATACACGGCGTCAATGGTGGACAAAATTTGGGCGCCTGCCTCGCGGTATTCCACATCGGAGAAGCCACTGCCTACGCCTGCGGATTTTTGGACATAGACCTTATGCCCCCGCTTATTCATCTCATGGACGCCCGCCGGCGTCAAAGCCACCCGGTTTTCATTGGGCTTGATTTCTTTCGGTACCCCGATAATCATGGTGCTTGTCGTTTTGTGTTTGTATCAAGTGCTGCCGCATCGGGCGAGGCGGCAGCACGGGCAAAGGTAGATAATTTCATATCTCACATACCGCTCCGTGCGGAAAAAATCTACCTGAAACGTAACTGTTTAGGTACCCCGAAATAAAAAAGCCCGGGCCAAAGGCCCGGGCTATAGAAGTTTTGCTCATGGCAGTTTTTATTGTACCAACAGCTTACGCGTGAGCATCCTGCTACCCAGCCGGATTTCTACGTGATAAATACCCTGGGGCAAGCGGCTGACATCCAAGTCCACGCGTGCCGCATCGTGAATTTGGCCGAGATTACGGGATAGGACGGCCTGTCCCAATGTGTTGTACACCCGGACAGCAGCTGTCGTAGTCCCTGACGTGCGGATGAATACCGCTGTCCGGTCTGTCGCAGGATTGGGATACAGCGTCGCACGATCTTGCGGCAGTGCGATGGCCTCATTGCCCACCACAAAGCTCAGGGCTTCCGCCAGGCTCTGTTCATTGACATTAGCCACTTTATTGTTGGCATCCAAAAGGATGGTGACCAGTTTCAGTTGAGAGGTGTCAAAACTTGCCGGCAGGGTATAATCCGGCATAGGCACGACATAAGCCTGACCTTGCATGGCATCCGCCGGCAGGCCGTTGGTCAGCCCATTAAACGGGGAGATGAGCGCACGCGCCACGTGGTTATAGACCATCTGGGAAGCGGGCACAGGATCAGGTAAGTTTTCGTAGCCGCCCATCGGGCCGTTGGCACCACCGGAGTAGGCATTGGCCTGTGCATAACCGGACCCGGTACCGGTGACACTGTCCTCCACCAATACGACGGCGAGTTTGTATTGTTGGGTGGCATCTTCCAGGAAATCCGCCTGAGCGGTGACGGCCAACGTCGTGTCGTTTATGATTTTGGCGCCGCAGTGCACCTTGGCGGGCGGCACTTTCACAATATCGTTGAAGAAACGGGATTGTACGTCATACAATACGCCAATGTCAAACGGCGCGTGGCGGTCGTCCGCCATTTGGGGGAAGCCTGCATAGCCGATTTGGGAAGCATAACTGTCCATTGCCATCGGATCATTGCCCGCATGGACAGCTATCCCTACAAAATGCTGGGGATACAAATTGCCCATCTGCTCCATAAAGATAGCGCCGCGCGGGCACCATTGACACCAGGTGCCGGTGCCCTCTTCGATCAGCACTTTGCGGTGCGGGGCCGGCTCCACGGCAGTGATAGAAAAGTTGATTTTATTGCCTGTCGTGTCATCCGTCATCCCATTGACCGACACAATTTCAAAACTGACATTGGTAATGCCCGCCGGAATACTACCTGCGACACTGTCCAACTGGACATGCGTTTCGGCCTGAGGGGCCAAGTTTAAGCCGGAGACAGACTGTGTCCAGCTATTGGTACCGTCGGATATTTGAAAGACGATGGAGTTAATGTCCTGCTGGCCGTAGTTGCGGAAGTAGAGGTCAAAATCATAGGGCTGCCCGGCCAAAACCTTGTCGCTCGACTTGACATATTGCAATATGGCATTGAGCGGCTCGTAGGTAAGCGGTGGTTGGAAGAACACCAGGTTTACGTCATCAATGTAAAATACGGCATCGGCATTCACGGGGAAAATATCCACGGAAGCGGCGGCATTGACCGGATGCGAAAAGCCTCCCACGTACTGCCCGTTTACATAAACGAACCACTCGTTGGCAGAGAAGTCGGCGCCAAAAACCACCTTATTCCAGGCATCGTGATTAAAATGGCCGGTGAAGGGTAGATTCGTGCCGGTTATACTGCCATCCTCATTAAAGAAGACTTCTTCCGTCCAGGCCACGCCCGGACTGGTCTCGCGCTGGAAGTTAAAGTAGGCATTTTTACCAGCCGGCACATAGAGTTGAAAACTGAAAATCATTGCGCCGTCCGTGGCCTTGGCACCAAAAGGAAGGATGATATCGGCAGGGCCTCCGCCAGGCGTACCCTGAAATTTGAGTGACTTAGTGCCACTGTATGCCTGTTCAGTCGTTACTTTCGTATCCTCGGCAGGCGTCCCACCGGACCAGGTTGTCCAGCGCGAGGAGGACGCCGCAATGAAGTCCCCGTCATCGTAGGATTCAAAATCATCGGTGAAGTTTGTCAGTTGAGCCTGGAGCGGCACCAGGCTCCACAGCAGGAAAAAAGTGAGTAGAAGGTTGAGACGGTTCATATTTTTCTTTTTAGGTTAGAAATCGAGGCAAAGTTACGCACTACTTGCCCCCTAAGCAAAATCTGATTACTACTTTTTTTAATACATCGCGGCCCAACGGGCCGCAAACTAAACTATCATCATATCTTTTTGCCTGAAAATCAATGCCAAAAGACTTTACGCACAATTTTTTCGTTATATTTGCGGCGCTGCATCGCCGGCTCTTCGCGGCGATACCGGAAATTGGAACAAACGACAAAACCCAAAACTAAACATGACTTATTTTCCGCTGTTTTTGCAAGACGTCGCCATGCACGAGGGCACACAGAGTTTGTGGGATATCATCGTGTCCGGCGGGTTGATGAGCGTTGTGATTGTGGCCATCATCCTGTTATTGTCCGTCGTGGGTACCTACATTTTCTTTGAGCGCTATTTCACAATCAAGCGCGCCACACAGGTGGATGAGAATTTCATGAACAATATCCGCATGAACGTGCAGGCCGGCAATATTGACGCTGCCATGGCCCTATGCCGGACCCAAGACACGCCTGTGGCCCGTATGGTCGAAAAAGGCCTCATGCGCATCGGCAAGCCCCTGCGGGATATTGATGCCGCCATCGAGAATGTGGGCAATCTGGAGTTGTTCAAGTTGGAAAAAAATCTATCCACGCTGGCCAGTATTGCCGGTATCGCCCCGATGATCGGCTTCTTCGGCACCGTCACCGGTATGATCATGGCCTTTTACACCATGGCCACCAAAGAAAATGTCGGCCCTGCGGAACTGGCGGGCGGCATCTATCAGGCCCTGCTCACCACCGCACTTGGACTGGTCGTCGGCATCCTGGCCCTGGCCGGCTACAACTACCTCGTCTCTCTGGTGGACAAAGCCGTCTTTAAGATGGAGCGATCCACCACCGAGTTTATGGACTTGCTCCAAGAACCCACCTAAATCGCCGCCCGATGGCCCTGAAACGTCGCATAAGAATCACGCCGGAGTTCAGCATGTCTTCCCTGACGGACATCATCTTCCTGCTGCTCATCTTCTTTATGCTTACCTCCACGATGGTCAAGCTGGACATGTACGACCTGCCGGAGTCCGAGTCCAAGACGGTGGCGCCCGTCAATATCACCGTCGCCATCCGCAAAAACGGCCAGTATCAGTTCAACGGCAAAAAAATCGCACCGGCCGCCATCCGCTCCCGCGTCCGCATGGCCCTGGCCACCCAGTCAAACAAAGACAAGGCCACCCTGACCATCGTTGCCGAAAAGGGCGTCCCCTTCCGCAAGGTCAAAGACATGATGAAAGTCGCCAACAGCCTTAAAATGCGCGCCATTATCGCCACCAAAGCTCCCAAATCCTGAATCATGGCTCTGAAAAAACGGTCCCGCGTCACTGCGCAGTTTAACATGTCCTCCCTGACGGACATCATCTTCCTGTTGCTCATCTTCTTCATGCTCACCTCCAGCCTCGTCACCCCCAATGCCCTCAATCTCAAACTGCCCGGCAAGACACACAGCACGCCAACGGCCACCGACAACACTCCTACCGTCCGCATTGACCAAAAAGGCAACTACCGCTACAACGGCCACCGCGTATCCATCGGGCGCCTGCTCTCTAAAATGCAGCGCCTCGCCCGCAAGCGCAAGCCCGTCATCGTCATCGAACCGGATCCCAATGCCCCCGTCGAAAGCGTCGTCACCGTCATGGATATGGCCATGCGTCACCACATCGAGACCATTATGGCCGCCGAAGAATAAAAGAAGTTTGCGTGTCCTGCGGACACGCGGGGTTCGGCTTTCTTAACCACGTGTTAAGCCCATATCACAAAAACAACCTTTTTGCCGTTTATAGCATCAGAGTCATAAATCCACGGTCATGGACAACCACGAAATACACGACAGAGACAAGCGCCGGAGCAAAACCACCAGTGCCATCATCCACCTGGGGATCATCATCTTGTTGTTTTTGCCCTTACTGCGCTTTCCGGTACCTCCACCCGGGATGGAAGGCGTCATGGTGTCCTTTGGGCAGCCGGATATGGGACAGGGCGATGACCGCCCGGCTACACAAGACCAGGATCCTGACCTGATGGATCCCACGCCGCCGGCCGAGCCGGAAAAGACCGAGCCGGTACCCGAACCGGACCCGGTGCCCGAGCCGGATCCCAAGCCGGCTAAGACCAAGCCGACCACATCCACGCACAAAAAAGTGCTGACCAGCGAAGAACGCGCCGCCATTGAGCTCAAAAAGAAAAAGGAGCGCGAGAGCCGCAAAGCCCGCGAAGAAGACCGCAAAAAGGCCGAAGAAGAAGCCCGCAAGCGCAAGGCCGAAGAAGAAGCCCGCAAGCGCAAGGCCGAAGAAGAAGCCCGCAAAAAAAAGGCGGAAAAAGAAGCCGCCAAGAAAAAGTACGGTGGCGTCTTCAGCCACAACAAAGGCAGCGGCCAGGGGAATACCAACAAACCCGGCAGCCAGGGCCTGCCCACCGGTGATCCCAATGCCAACAAAGTCGGTTTTGGTCACGGTAAAGTCGGGGGCGGACTGAGCAACCGGGGCGTTCTCGCAGAGCCCAAAGTTGAAAACCCCACTAATAAGTCGGGACGCATTGTGGTCAAAGTCTGCGTAGATGCCTCCGGCCAGGTCATCAGTGCCGAATACACACAAAAAGGATCCAATTCTACCGAGCCGGCGCTCATCAAAATCGCCAAGGCCAACGCCCGCAAGTTCAAATTCACCAAAGGTCCGTCCAAGCAGTGCGGCACCATTACTTTTACTTTCAAGTTCAAAAATTAGGCCCCCCGCACCGGCCGGACTTCAAAACTTTTGCGATATTTGCCACGCGCGCCCGCGCGTGGCTTTTTTACAGGGCTGTCAAGACGAGAAAATATGAAGGAAAAGCACATCCCCAGTCTGTACAACTCCCAAAAGATAGACTTCCTCAATGAACCCATCTTCTTCGGCGAAGGCAAAAATCTACAGCGCTACGACATTCAGAAATACCCTTTTTATGAGCGGCTCTCCCAGCGCATGCTCAGCTACTTTTGGCGCCCCGAAGAAGTGTCTTTGGTCAAAGACGTCAATGACTTCCAAAGTCTGACCGAACAGGAGCGCTTTATCTTTACCGAAAATCTCAAGTACCAAATCCTGCTCGACAGTGTACAGGGACGCTCTCCCTTTCTCACTTTCGGTCAGGTAGTGACCTTACCCGAAGTCGAAGAAGCCATCATTATTTGGGACTTCTTCGAGACCATCCACTCGATGAGCTATTCGTACATCATCAAAAACGTCTATCCCGACCCCGTCGCCGTCTTCGACCAAATCATGGACAATACCATGATCCAGGAGCGCGCCGGCGCCGTCACCGAAAAATACAACGACTTTTACCATGCGCTCATCCGGTACCAAGCCCGGCAGTTGGGCATGAAAGCAGACAAAGAAATCACCCTCGACGAGCTAAAAAAGAAACTGTACCTCGCGCTTATTTCCGTCAACATTCTGGAAGGGGTCCGGTTTTATGTGTCATTTGCCTGTGCCTTCGCCTTTGCCGAAAACAAAAAAATGGAGGGCAACGCCAAAATCATCAAATTCATCGCACGCGATGAAAACGAACACTTGGCCGTCACCCTCAAGATGATCCGTGCTCTCCAGAAAAACGAATCCGAAGGCTTTGCCCACTTGATCCCCGGGCTTGAAGACGAAGTTTATGCCCTGTTCAGGGACGCCGCCGAGCAAGAGATGCGCTGGGCCGAGTACCTGTTTGAAAAAGGTTCCATCATCGGTCTCAACGCCAAGCTCCTGACCAAATACATGAAATATCTTACAGACAAGCGGCTCCGCGGTGTAGGTCTCGAGCCAATCTATGGTGAGACCAACAACCCACTCACCTGGATCAACCATTGGCTCAAAAACGACACGGTGGAAGTTCTGCCGCAAGAGACCGAAATCAGCTCTTACGTCGTGGGCGGTATTGACATGACCGCATCATCTGATGAGGACTTTGACTTTTGAGCTTCAGGAGGCTTTGTTACGTCCTTGGGGCAAAAGCCTGATGGGGTTCATTCCATCAGGCAGTGGGGCAGCCAATCAGTCCTCCGCGTACGCTAATGGTAGCACCAAATTTATTTTTGGCACAAGCGATGCCGGGCGAGCGGGATGATGTTCGGTATTGCCTTGCCTTGCCTTGCCTTGCCTTGCTGCCGGCTTTAGCCGACTTTGC
>JALVEF010000110.1 GCA_027031185.1 Saprospiraceae bacterium | reverse complement strand
CGTCCACGGCATGGACGTAATCAACTTCTTCGGCCCCGACGGCCATCTTATCGGATCCACCAAAGAGGAGCTTTTTCACAACGGCACCATCCCGCCACTGATGAACAGCATCGCCTTCTCACAACTCAAAGAAAACAAGCTCAACGAAATAAAGCTCCACGAGCAGATCGGCAAGGTCAAGTACCGTGTCTCCTACCTGCCCGTGTATTACGGTCGCAAACTTACCGGCTACCTCGGCATCCCCTACTACACCAACCAGCGCAAACAACTCAAAGAAGTCAATGAGTTTATCAGCAAGCTGCTGATCGGCTACATCGCCCTGTTTTTTATGGGACTGGCGATTATCATCCTGGGCACACGCAAGCTATTCAAGCCATTTCAAGTCCTCAGTAAAGGTATCCGCAGCGGCGAGCCGATTGACTGGCCCAATGAGGACGAATTCAAAGCTTTCGTCAATGCTTACAACGAGAGCCTTATCGAAAAAGAAAAGCAGCACAAACTAAAAGTGAAAATCGAAAAGGAAATGGCCTGGCGTGATATGGCCAAACAAATCGCCCATGACATCAAAACGCCCATCACGCCCCTCCAGCTGCACTTGCAAAACCTGGAAGAAAAACTGGATAACGGCACCATTCCCGACGGCCCCCTGAAAAAGAGCATCAAAAAGGTCATTGACGTCATCACAGACCGCAACAGACAACTCCTGAACGAGCTGGACAAGTTTCGCGACTTTGCTAACAAGGACCAGAGCGAACAGATAAAGGAGGAGATTATTCTCAACGACTTGCTCCTGGACATTTACCATCTGTTTGACAGCACCGAAAATGTAAACCTGGAGATTCACTTGCCGGACGAAAAAGTGCATATTCTCGGCGATGCATCCCAGCTCAAACGCGTATTCAACAATCTGGTCAACAATGCCATTCAGGCGCTCACGGAGGCCGGCACCGAAGATGCATTCGTCCGCATTGCGCTCACCTTTGACAACAACGTCGCCACCGTCAGCATTCAGGACAACGGGCCGGGCATACCCGAAGCCATGAAGGACAAAATCTTTTTGCCCCGGTTTACCACCAAATCCTCCGGTTCCGGACTCGGGCTGTACATCAGCAAAAACATCATCGAAGCCCACGAGGGCGATTTGTTTTTCACCACGGAAGCCGGCCGCGGCACCACGTTCTTTATCAAACTCGTCATTTATCGCGTGATTAGCAGACTTTAATGAAAAGCTGCTATTTAGTTTTGGTGCTAAAACAGGAGTGCCCAAACTGTTACGAAAAGTTTATCGTCTCTTCGAGACGATACGGTTTACACATTGCGCACGCCGTTGCGCCGGATCCCGATAACGGGCCGTTCCACCGCATCGGACCAGTATATCCATGCTTCCCGGCAATGTTATTTGGAAATACGGACCAGTGCGCCACAAGCCCGGGGTTACCTGGGGGCGGCTGCACCCGGCATGATGGTAGTGCCATTTTTTTCATCGCTTCTCTAGCAATTTTGTATTACATTTGTACAGACGTAGAAAGGAAAACACTAATATGTCACTATTCCTCAAAAAGCAACTCCCAACCTTTAGCAACCTGGACGCATACGTGGACTATGTCCTGAAATACATCAAACCCCTGTCCGGGGCACTTGGCGATACCAAGCTGTTTACCAACAAACGCTTCAAAGAGTTCAATGACTCGGAAGACTTCAATGAAGACATCCTGTACATTTTCAAGGATGACGGCACCTTGCTCATCTCCGTGGACGGCAATGTGAGCGAAGGCCACTGGGAATCCATCGACAACAAAAAAAGCCTACTGATAAAGACCGGTGGCAAAGCTCCGAAGATGGAGCTCTATGACCTGGCCTTTCTCAGCGATGAGTTTATGATCTTAAAAAAACACGGCAACCAAAAACGCATCGGGAAGAAAAAATACCTGCTCCTTGGTCTCGAAGGTCCCAACAGCAAACTGGAATGGTACGAGGTAATGGAAAAGATCTTTGACCTCTATCAAAAGAACTGGGTATTTTCGCTACTCATCATGGCGGGTATCTTCCTCTTCCTGATCATTATTATCTCTGTCTTCTTCTTGAACTAATCCCACCCACATCGAGCACAGCTTGCCCCGTACTTAGCCACGACGTGGTTGAATTTTACTGGCTCCACAGTAATAAATGCAAATACAGTCCCGTAGGGACGAAAGCTTTGTAGCCCAAAGCCCAGCCCACAATTTAAGCTCCGGAGGAGAGAAACTGATGCCCAAATTAACGAACGACAAAACCTATAAGGTTTCCAAAACCTTATAGGTTTGAGATTTGGCATCTAAACAGCTACCAGGAAGTACCAATTAGCCTTTTGCCGGCGGGCGCCGGCAAATTATTCCTTCTAACCGCTGATTGGTATGAGCAATCGTGTCGCTCCTGACGGAGCTAAATTATTTAGAGTAACCACTATTACAAAGGTACAGCTCCTATGGAGCTTGCAATACAAACGATAAAACCTATAAGGTTTCCAAAACCTTATAGGTTTGAGTAGTTATGTTTTTCACACTACTGCCCAAATTAATGAGCCGAGATGTGCGGGAATTTTACAGAAACCCCTATGCCGTCCCGTAGGGACGCAACCTTTGTAGCCAACAGTCCAGCCCACAATTTAAGCTCCGGAGGAGCGAAACTGATGCCCAAATTAACGAACGACAAATCCTATAAGGTTTCCAAAACCTTATAGGTTTGAGTAGTTATGTTTTTCACACTGCTGCCCAAATTAATGAGCCGAGATGTGCGGGAATTTTACAGAAACCCCTATGCCGTCCCGTAGGGACGCAACCTTTGTAGCCAAGAATCCCCACCCACATTGCAAGCTCCGTAGGAGCGAAACTGATGCTCAGGAGGCCTCATTAAGCACATCACACATGATGATGCTTGGCTTCCTCAATGTACGGGTCATGTACCGGCTCCAGGCGCGCCTTAGCCAACACGGTAAAGGTCACATACAAAAACAAGCTCAGGAAACCAATGAAGGTGCCAATCTCCAAAAAGCCCGGCAAATTAAAGCCCAGGGCAAAATGGGATGCATGCGCAGCTGCCTCATGTCCGGCCTCCGCCCCCCCATGTTCGGCCATCAACTCCATTGCCGTATGCCGGGTACCGGGCTTGACCATCAGGAAGAAATCCAACCAGTGGCCTATTATCACGGCGATAGCCGTAAACACCATGGTTCCTACTTTGCGCTTGTTGGTATTGGACATCAGCACCAAAAACGGAATCGGGAAATTCAAAATCAATATTGCCCAAAACAAGATGGGATATTCGTTCAGACGTGTGTGGAAATAGACCGTTTCCTCGCCCACGTTGCCGTACCAAATCAGCATAAACTGGTCAAACCACAGGTAAGTCCAAAAGATACTAAATCCAAATAAGAACTTACCCATATCGTGAATCACATCAAGATTGACATTGGGCAGTCCCCCGCGCGATTTGAGATACAGGATGAGCAAAATCCCAAATGCGATCATCGTCACCCACCAACTGGATGCTGCATACCAGGCATACAATGTGCTGTACCAGTGGGCATCCACGGACATCAGCCAAAGCCAGATCAATATGGCACTGGCCACACCTGTCAAGGGCAAATACCCGGCGGCGTACTTGCGGATTTTGTATTGAAAACTGAAATCGCCCGGGCCGCCGTGTTCGTCTTCTTCTACGGACAGCGCATGTACGCGCTTGGCGATATAATACAACACACCCAAAAAGACGACCGTAGCGATCAGGTAAAAATTATTGTTGAGAAAAGGCGACTTCCCTTGTAATACTTTGTCCCTGGCCACAGCCTCGGCATCTGCCCAATGGTAGAGATGGTGGTATCCGACATAGTTGCCGATGGCAATGATGAGCATCATAATCGCCCCAATACCGATAAACTGGGCCATGGATTCGAAGACGCGTTTGCTCATGACAAACCAACCCGACCAGGAGGTGATCCACACAGCGACGGCAAACATAGCAGCAAATGAAATCCCTGTAAAAAAGACCGCATTGTGCAAGAAGTTGCTCCAAAAACGCGCTGCCGCCAATTCTCCGCCGGCCACAAAGGTCAAGATCATGCTGATGACGCCGATGGCGATACCAATCAACAGCCTGGTCTTTAATTTTCCGCTAAAGTCGAAATATTCCATGAGTCGCCTTTTTACTCTTTTGATTGATTCCCTCTTATTTTTTCTTGCCTTTCTTAGGCAGGTAAAAATCCCGCGTATAGGGCACACCGCGTTTTTTGGCCTGTAAGGACCGGATGTAGTGGATGACCTGCCAACGCTCCTCGTAGGAGAGTTTGTCCTTGTAAGAGCCCATCTTATTGCGCCCCTTCATAATGGCGTAGTAGTAGAAGCCGTTGGTTTGGTCAATAAAACGGTCTTGCATCAGATTGGCCGGGGCGGCCGGATAGGGCGAGTCGTCCCGCGCCAGGTAGCCGTTGCCATCGGCTTTCTTCCCATGACAGATGGCGCAGTACAGGTTGAAGAGTTTTTTGCCTTCGGCCAATCCCTTCTCGGTAATGGGGAAAGGATTTTCGGTGATTTCAGCGATGGCGCGATCGCGCTCTTCGGGCGAAT
>JALVEF010000109.1 GCA_027031185.1 Saprospiraceae bacterium | reverse complement strand
GTATAGATATTAGTAGCGGCATCCACCCATATTTTTTCCGGGGTTTCAATAGACACACCGCCATAAGACAGCGCCGTTTGGAAATTGCCGTCATTGTCGTATTTGGCAAAGAAAATATCCTGCGAGGCAGTAGCCGTCAGCGATTGCGTCGGATCAATGTCAAAGGCACCAAAGAAATAGCCCGTCAGGAAGACTTCGTCCTGCTGGCTGACAAACAAGTCGGTAATACCTTCATTGGAGAAGCCTCCGATGCTCTTGATCCAAGCCAGTGACCCGTCCGCGTGGTATTTCACCAGAAAGCCGTCTTTGTTGCCATAAGCCGTAGTACTGTGGCCGCCGTTTTGTTCAGGCGTGACCGTACCACTGTACTCACCGCCGACAAAGACATTGCCATTGGCGTCCGTCTTCACCGTCGTGCCCTTGTTGTCCTGATCGCCCTGGATGGCCTGTGCCCAGACAAAGTCACCATTGGCATCCAGCCGCTCTACAAAGACATCGTTAAGGCCGTGCGAGGAAAACATCGCCGTGCCGGTACCGGGATCAAAGTCCACACTGCCTTTGAAAATGCCGGTAGTGACAATGTCGCCATTCGGCGCCAGGTCAATATCAAAAGCGCGGTCATCGGAAGTGCCGCCGAAGTGCCGTATCCACTGGAAACTGCCATCGGCCGCCAGTTTGAGGACAAACGCATCGCGTCCGCCATTGGAGGTCACGCTGCTGTTAGGATCACTGCCGACGGATGCGGTACTTCTGAACAGACCCGTGACATACACATTGGATGAAGCATCACAAACGACACCATAGGCCTCATCCAGCGAAGTACCGCCAAACGTCTGTACCCATTGGGTCGTACCATTGGGATCCAACTTCATCACAAAAGCGTCTGAAGACCCCTTGGAAGTGAGGATATAATTGTTGGTGCCGGGACTGAAATTGACGGTATTGCGAAAAGTACCTACTACCAAAACATTGCCGGCTGCATCCACACTCACATCCAGAGCCTCATCCTTTGACGTCCCGCCAAAAGAATGGCCCCAAACGATATTTCCGTTGGCATCCAGTTTTTTGACAAAAATATCCGCGTTGCCAGTAGAAGATACCGTTGTCTGACCGGATTCGCCATTGTTCAGTGTTGCAGTACCGTTAAAACTGCCAACCACATAGACATTGCCGTTGGCATCAGCTGCCACAGCTTTTGCCTTGACATCATCTGGCCCACTGTCGGCCACTGCCCATTCAAAATTTTGGGCCTGCGCACGCTGTGCCGTGCCGACGATGGCCAGTGCCATAGCCAAAATACACAAAGTTGTTTTTCTCATAGAGGTATGATTTGATTTTCCAAATTGGGAGGCATGGACACCTCTTATATCAGATGGCATTGTTCAATTTCCAAGCCAAGTCACGGCGTGGAAAGCATATAATTATTTGTGTATCATTAGAGCCTGAAAACAAGCGAATTACATATTTTGCGCTCCGTACAGGCATAAAGCCATCCTCGCATGCGCGCGAGCGCATGTAGCTTTTACAAATTGGCACGTTCTCCGGCATCGGGCAATCCCCCTGTGCCCATTGTACTCAAAGCGATTTTTTTGGACGGTAAAAACATCGAACACCCGGGCTGCATTTCGACGGTTCCTAACGAGTATAAATTCCTACCTTTGTGACCAAAGGGACACGCCAATGACACAAGCCGCCAATACATATCGCCAATTTGACCGGGTACTGGCACGCTGCCGCGACTTGTTTGTCAAAAAATATCGCGACTACGGCACGGCCTGGCGCGTCTTGCGGCCATCCAGCCTGACCGATCAAATCCAAATTAAGGCCCGCCGCATCCGTACCATCCAGGAGACCGGCGTACAACAGGTGCAAGACTCCATTGAGTCCGAGTTTGTCGGCATCATCAACTACTCCGTCATGGCCCTGATCCAGCTCGAATTGCCGCCCGGTGCACCGGAAGAGATGGACCTGGACGAAGTACTGACCCTTTACGACCATCAGGTAGCCCGCGCCAAAGCCCTACTCAAACGAAAAAACCACGACTACGGTGAAGCCTGGCGCGTTATGCGCGTCAGCTCCATCACCGACTTGATCCTGATGAAATTGCTGCGCCTCAAACAAATCGAGGAGAACAACGGGCACACACTCGTGTCCGAAGGAAGGGAAGCCAACTATCTGGACATACTTATCTATGCCTTTTTTGCATTAGTACTGTTGGAAGAGAAAGAAAAAACCGAGTCATGACCATCACCAAATATTCATTGATCGTCGCCGTCATCGCCCTGGTGTTGACGATGCTGTTTCGAAAGCAAGTGCGCCATCCGGTCATCAGCTATATCCAAAATTTCCTGGGGGTGTTTTTCATCTTTTCAGGCTTGGTTAAGGCCATAGACCCGCTCGGCACGGCATACAAGATGGAAGAATATTTTGAGACCTTTGTCTATACGTTTTCCGAAGGGTCTTTGAAGTTCCTGGCACCGTTGTTTCCCAGGATGGCCGAGCACGCCGTTGCCTTTTCGGTCGGGATGATTGTCCTCGAGATGGTGCTCGGCTTGATGCTGATCATCGGGGCCTGGCGCCAACTCACCGTGTGGGTGTTCCTGCTGCTCATGTTGTTCTTTACAGCGCTGACGGGATTTACCTACTTGAGCGGCTACGTGCCCGAGGGCGTAAACTTTTTCGACTTCCGGCACTGGGGCCCTTTCGTGGATACTCAAATGAAAGTGACGGACTGCGGCTGCTTTGGCGACTTTATGAAGCTCAAGCCCAAGACAACGTTTACCAAAGATGTCATCATGCTGCTGCCCGCCCTGATCCTGCTCTTCAGCTGGCGACGCATGCATCAACTGCTGACTCCCGGAGGCCGCCGGGCCACGGTGATTGTCAGCCTGACAGGCTTTCTCCTCTTCGGCCTGTCCAACTTCGTATGGGACCTGCCGGTCGTGGACTTCCGCCCCTTCAAAGTCGGGGTCAATATACGGGAGCAAAAACAAAAAGAAGCGGACGCAGAAGCCGCCGTGGAGATCCTTTCTTACACGCTCACCAACAAAAAAACGGGCAAAGTCATCGAAGTGCCCTACAAACAGTATCTCAAAGAATACAAGAAATACCCCAAAGAAGACTGGGATTTCAAACAAAACAAAACCGAGCCGGCCATCCCCCACACCAAAATCAGCGACTTTGAAATACAAGACCTGGACGGCAACGACGTGACAGACACCATTCTAAACCGTCCCGGCTATTCGTTTATGTTCGTATCCAAAGGCCTGGAAAAAATTGAAGAAGAGGCCTACGTCCAGGTGCCGGACACGGTCTATGTCCTTGACACGGTCAGCCTGCCCAACGACTCCGTCATCCTGGTCAAGACCATTGACACCATCGTCACCAAGGAAGTGGAAGAAACGGTTTATACCTTCCCGGAAGACTTCTTGATGCGCTTCCGCGAGACCATCGTGCCGCTGGCCAATGCCGCCCAACAGGACGGCATCCCGTCTTTTCTCGTCATCGGAATGGAAGATCCGGACGTCGCCCGCGACTTCGCCCGGCAAATCGGGGCGCACTTCCCCATTTACATGGCCGACAACATCTTGCTCAAAACCATAATCCGCTCCAATCCGGGTACCGTCTTGCTGCACGACGCCACCATTTTGGGCAAGTGGCACTACAAAAAACTGCCGCCTTACGAAACCATCCGACGCAAGCTGATAAAGAAGGAGTAACTGTTGAGCTTACTCCAAAAACTCCGGCTTTTCAGTTCTTTGATTCCTCTAAAATAAGAGGGCCGGGCACACATCGAACGAGTCAGTTTATGAAAAAAGTCGTTGTACTGGACGGACATGCCT
Source organism: Saprospiraceae bacterium (assembly GCA_027031185.1). GTDB lineage: Bacteria > Bacteroidota > Bacteroidia > Chitinophagales > Saprospiraceae > HyVt-613. The sequence goes on along the minus strand of JALVEF010000109.1, from coordinate 761 downwards.
TAAATCCCGGTGACCTGGACTGGAACCAACTGGTCACCTACAATGGCAAAGCTTTTGCCGCGCTGACCGTCTATCCGCGCACGGCACCCGAAGACGTCATCTCCCGCGCCAAAGGTGCGGCAGTCATCGTCATCAACAAAATCGAAGTCACTGAAGCCGTGCTCAAAGCCCTGCCCGGCCTCCAATTGGTCGCTGTCACCGCCACCGGCGTCAACAATATTGACCTGGACGCGGCGCGACGACTTGGCATTGCCGTCAAGAACGTCTCCGGCTACAGCTCGCATGCCGTCGCCCAACACGTCTTCTCACTGATTTTGGCTTTCCGCCACCGCATAGAACGGCACAGCGCCGATGTCAAGGCCGGCGGCTGGGCCAGGAGTCCGGACTTTAGCTATTTTCTGCGCCCCTGGCACGAACTGAATGGTCAGACCATGGGCATTTTCGGTTTTGGCCACATCGGCCGCCAGGTGGCCCGGATCGCGCAGGGATTCGGCATGCGCGTCCTGGCTTACAATCGCTCGGGTCAAAACCACGGCTTGCCGGTCGAAATGGTAGATTCGGACACGCTGTTGCGCGAGAGCGACATCCTGTCCCTGCATGCACCGTTGACCGCCGAAACGCGACACTTTATCCACACGGAGCGGCTCCATCAAATGAAAGCCTCCGCCCTGCTGGTCAACACCGCCCGCGGCCCGCTCATCCGGGAATCGGACCTGGTACGGGCCTTGCAAGACCACGTCATCGCCGGCGCCTGTCTGGAT
>JALVEF010000108.1 GCA_027031185.1 Saprospiraceae bacterium | reverse complement strand
GCACCCAAAGCGTTACGCTTACGATATCTCATTCGATATTATTGACAATCCGATTTTGACGACATCGTTCAGGTACGATTCGATATTTTTCTTTGAGCTTTCGGACAATTCTTGCTCGAGAGAGAGTGTATAAGGCTTCATGTTTAACGGAATAGTATGTTCTATGCGATTATCTTCATGTGTTTTGTCAACAAACTGAATAAAAGCTCCAAGGGCGACGACGGAATCGGAATAGCCGAAATGATGAATAGAGATGACAATATCATATCTTTTTTCTTCAGCGACGTGGAAGGAAAGTCTATACCATCGTCTATCCAGGTTTTTGTTAAAGAAGTAATCGTGTTCATTGGCATATTGTACTATCTGACGGGTATAATAATAGTAGTTGCTTTCGTTTGACGAAGTGGCTGTAATGTATGCCTTGTCTTTGGGAATTATCTCAAATAGCTTTTTCTGAATACTGCCAATAATAGAATAGATGTATTCAGTCAATACGCGACGATTTTTTTCTATTAAATTTCCTCTTTCGGCCTTGCGCCGCGTGATGGAGGCTTCGACTCTCTCTTTGAACATTTCGGCAACTTCCCGCAGTGTTTCGGGTCTCGTTTGAATATTCAAAGCGGATTCAATTTGGCGTCTTTGCACTTTGCTAAAAAACCTGACCAAATCATTCGGGTCGCCACTATCCGCTTTTTCCAGCGCTCTTATGTATTCCGGTTTTTCACTACGCAACACATTCAGAGGAAACAATCGGTGTTTTATTAGGATTAAACTTGCGAGCAGTCGCGCCATCCTGCCGTTTCCATCCTGAAAAGGATGGATCTGCGTAAACGCATGATGAAACCAACTCGCAATAATGACCGGATGGACATTTTGTGTTTCCAACTTATGATAAATAGCAAGCAAGCGTTCAGTTTCGGCGTCCACGTGAACGGGCGGGCAATACAAAAAAATTGTCCCGTCTTCTCTTTTTGGATTATTTGGCTGATCTTTAAATTTCCCTTTTAGCACCTTTATTTTAACGGGTCTCCCGAGAGAATCAATAGCGTCGGAGTAGTCCTGATGTTTCAAAATCAGCTGGTACAATTCAAGAATAAATGACTTGGTCAGCGGCCTGTTATTTTTTATCAAATCAAAGACAAAATCCATTGCTTCAAAATGAGACCGCAGAAAAGCAATCAATTTAGATGGCGGAATATTGGTATCGTCATGTCCGACAAAGCTTTCTACAAAGCCCTCTTTGATGAAGGTTTGCGTGATTCCTTCGCTTACATCATACAAATTTTCAATAACACCTGTCTCAATGGCGTGCTGTCTCTTCAATCTATCCAGGAAATCATTGTAATCTTTACTTCCCTCCTTAAATTCTTTTCTTTTTTCATACCAGCTAGCGGCCAGCTCATCAAAGAAAGATGTGTCCGCATGCAACCAGCGGTCACTAAACGCTATCGGACTCCATACTTTTATTTTTTTTTCTGCCATCTTTTGCGCTTTATGATGCCGGTTTCCAGGCACCATACAACATTGCCCCCTTCCATAACTGTTTAGGTACCCGGTGTTTTGGTGCAAAAAACAGGAGCACCCAAACCGTTACAATTCAGGTGAAGTCCAAAGATACCACATATTATATAAAACACCGGGATATGGTTTGGTTCTTCCCTGACACAACGCCTGGCAAAATCTCCCATTAGCGCCGGCCCACACCAATCCCGTCTCCAAACCAGGCGCGCAGGCGCAGCCGGCGCGGCTCACCAAAACAAAGCGTGGAAGCGCACTTTGCCCAGGGAGTTGACTTCCAGTGCGGGTCCGGGGAATTTGAAATGATGAATCCCGTACAACAGTGTCTTGATCACGCGGTTTTTGATGGGGAGTTTGGTCAGTTCTATATCCGTGGACAGAAAGAAACGCCGGTAGCGGGGCAGGACGAGGGGATCCACGCGGTAGCGCAAGCCGTCCTTGCCCGTCCATTCGTAGCCTTCACCGGCCAGCATGTTGGCGGCGCCGTATCCGAGTGAGATATTGAGCCAGGGCGGGATGCGGGTGTGGGGTGCCAAGGACTTGATATTGAACGAAAGCCAATTGACCTGGGCATTGTAGTCCTTGATGAAGCGCTCGGCATAGGTGCGGCCGAAGAGTTCTTCCCGGCGGCGGGCCACGGTCGTGAAGCCGGGGTGTCCGACGCCGTCCAGGCGCATTTCGGGAATCGGCACGGGATCGGAGGAGACCTTCATGGTGATGCGCTGCTCGCCCCAGGTGAGTTCCTGTCCGGCAAACAGCGCGCATCCCAGGACATTGAAGCTCATATCTCCCCAGGAAAAGCCCCATTTGGCAGCGAAGCCGTCCATCACTTCCGTTGTGCTCTGGAGCAACATACCGACGCCGGCGGCCGCCCAGGCCGCCCGGTGTCGGCGCATACCTGTCCAACGTGCCCCCTGAAAGGCCCAGCGGGAATAATTGTAGGCCGTGTAAGCATGGCCGGCCTTGTCCACCTGCTGCCACTCGTGCCAATCATTGAAAAAGTGAAAGCGGGACAAACTCGTCTCCTTGTACCACGCCTGCCACAGGCCGACGGAGAAGGCGCCGTACAGGCCGGCGGCGGCGCCGGCGCTGATGAAAAAGCGCTTTTTGTTGAACGTGTCCGCAGGGGTCAGAAAGCGCTCCAAAGCCGTGGGGCGCTGTAAGGCAGGTACGGTGTCTTGTGCACCGATACGTGGTGTGAGTGACAGAAGTAAAATAAAAAATAACAGTTGCTTTGTCATAAATCAAAACAATCAAATCGTCCTTCCAGCTTGATCCGGTCTGCCGGCTTGGCGTCGCCATCCGTCTTGCAGTAGTGTTTGAGTCGTTTCAGGTCGGTATGCCAGCCTGTACCGTCGAAAAACTGGATGCCCTTGAAGTCGCGCACCTTATACAAAGCTTTTTCGTGATAGGCCGTGCCCAGATAGACGTACTGAAGGCCTTGCCGCTTGGCGTAGTCAATGGCGGCCCACATCATCCACTTGCCGAGGCCGTGCGCGTGCATCAGTGCCACGTCATAAAACGCAAACCAGTAGTGCAGTATCTCCTCGTCCAGATAGGCCACCACATAACCGACGATGCGCTCGCCCGCCTTGTATTCAAAAATATGCGAGGCCGTCTCCCGGCTCAGCACATACGACAGGCGCTCGTCTGTCATCGCATTGTCAGAAAAGCGCGCGCGTGCGGCGTCCAAACACAGCCGGCGAAAGCCGGCAAACTCTACATCAAATTCAGCTTTGGGAAGGACGCGAAAATTCATTTGTAAGTTTTCAACCTTGCGGTTGATACGGCGGTTTTCGGAGGTGTTTTCAAACGCCGCCAGGTCCACCCGGACGCTCCGGGCCAGGTAAAACACCGCCGGTTCTACGTCCGTGCGACCGGTGTAGGGGAGGAAGCCGCGTGCGTACAGGTCGGGGAGGTGGTCATCCGGTTCGCGCACGGCATAGACGGCGTAGCCGAAGCTGTAACTCGAATAGTCGGCATTGAATTCCGAAAATAGCAGGCGCATGTGCGTGGGTTTCGGTACAAATGTAACAAGAAGTTGCGGCTTTCGGGCCCAAAGGGCGGCCTGTATGACCGGCAGGCGCTTGTAGGCCGGCACCGGCCTACAAACGCCTGCCGGCGGGGAATCCCAATCCGGGAGCGGTGCATCACAGCAAGAGATACAACAACTGCACGTACAGCACTTTGATGATCAGGGCGATGGGCAGGATGAAGGCATAGCCGATGACGGGGAGGTTGTTGCCTGTCTTTTCCTTGGCGAATTCCAGGATGGCCGGCTGGGTGGCCATCATGCCGAGCAGGATGCTGAAGGGGATTTTGGCGAATTTATAGCCGGCGACCAGGGTCAGGAAGGCCGACAGGAAGCTGATAAGGAAGGCGGCCAACAAGACACGGCTCGCTCCTTCGCCGTGCAGGATGGTCTGAAAAAAGGTGTGACCGGAATTGACGCCGATGCCGGCCAGTAAGAGAATCAAGCCTATCTGCTGGAGCGTCGTATTGGCGCTGTGCGGCAGGATCCACACGATGGGGCCGGTGCGCCGCAGGGCACCCAGAATCAGCGCGACGATGATGGGCCCGCCTGCAAAGCCGAGTTTGAAGGACACGTGGCCGGGCAGCGAAAAGGTCACCATGCCCAGCAACAGGCCGAGTGCCAGGCCCAGACCGAAGGAGAACAGATTGACCTTGCCCAGCGACTCGAACGAGTCCCCGAAAAAGGCCGACAGGCGCGGCACGTCCTGGCGCCTTGCGATGAACTGCACCTGGTCGCCCAGCTCCAAGGTCAGGTCTGCACTGGGCAGGAGTTCGATATCATGCCGGCGGATGCGCGTGATGATGGCGGCAAAGCGTTCGTTGAGGTTGAGTGTGGCCAGCCGCTCGCCGGCGATCTGTACGTTGGACACGAATATGCGTTTGGTGACATAGGCCGAGTGGCCGTTGTCGGAAATGCCTTCGGGCGCCCGCTTGCCCAGGATGCGGGCCACGGCATCTACCTGTTCATTGTACCCCACGACAACGACTTTGTCGCCTGCCTGTAAGGTGGAATCCCAGTGGATGAGTTTGACGCGCCCGTCGGGGTGCTGGAC
>JALVEF010000107.1 GCA_027031185.1 Saprospiraceae bacterium | reverse complement strand
CAGAAAGGAATAAGCGGACACCGGGACCGGGACAAACAACAAAGCGGCACCGGGGGGATGCCGCTTTGGGTGTCAAAAAGGAGTCGAAGCTTACAGCTTGAACACCACCGGCAAAATATACTTAAAACGGACAGGCTGCCCGTCCTGACGTGCCGGGATCCACTGCATCGCACGCTCATTCATCAAGTGGATGACCCGAACGACTTCCTCCCCGCATCCGCCGCCAATGTCGCGGAGGATTGTGACGTTGGAGATGGTACCGTCTTTGTCCACGACAAATTGCGCGATCACCCGGCCTTCCAAGGCTGCCTCGCGGGCACTTTTCGGATAGTGCAAATTATTGGCGATAAAATCCAATACCTTTTTCTCCGTACACGCATCCAGACGTCCCGGCTGAGGCGGTGCTTCCTCACAGCCACGAAGTCTGGGCATTTCATCGGCCACGGTAAAGATCTCATCCTGATTATCAGCTGTAGCTTGCTTTTGCGCGTCCGGCGACTGTGTCGTAAGTTCGGGTTTTACCTCCTTCTCTTCAGGTCGCGTACAATTGGAGATCAGCAATGCCAGCCATACGGCAGTCAAGATCAACATCGGAAAGGAAATGCGCAAATGGCTCACGCGCTTGCGGGTAGGCTTTGTAAGTTCCCAATGCATAACATTAGATTTTGTGGTTAAGAAATCGTACCCAAATAGTTACTGAAACAGCATACGCTAATAGCACCGGCATACCGATGCTTCCTTATATAGATGCCATCCGGCGATTTTTTGGTGTGAGAGTTTATGGCAACTGTTTAAGTATCCGCTGTTTTTGTGCTGAAAGCAGGAGTTCCTCAATAGTTACAGTTTATGCACCGTTCCGGTGCATGAGGTTTTTCGGGCGCGTAGGCTCCGGGCGAACGCCGGTCTTTCAGCCTTCGGACCGGCCACCGGTTCACGGGCAACTGCCATCCGGCAGCGATATCCCGGGCTTTATCGTTTTGAGTAAGGATGACGGACCCCACCGGCCTGCGATATCCGGAAAAGGCAAATATGCAAGTCGTGAGCCTGACGGGCCAATCATTTCCGGTATTTCTGTTATCTTTGACGCAATGGCGTTGTAATTTCATCGTAACTGTTTGGTCACCTATTGTTTTTTCGCTAAAAACAGGAGCATCCAAATAGTAGGCTTCAATCTCATATCATGCGTTTATCTTTTCTTTTCTTTTTGGTAATCGGGCCAACCATTCTATGGGGACAAGGTCTTAAAACAGGGCCAACCAAAGTATCTACAGCCGTCTATTTTGACAAGGCGCCGCCGTTGCGGGACCTGATACAGCTGGCTTCCAAGTATGACTTGGTAAAAGACAAACGCAATGAAGACTTGAAAAAGCCCCGGCTTTACCCGTATGCCGCCACGGCCCTGCCCAAAGGGCCCGATCCCGTGTGGCAGCGGGAGCAAGGAAAGCGGCACATTGCCAATAGGCAACTCCTCAAAGTCTTTGATGGTCTGTCCAACGACATAGATCCTTTGGACAATAATGGCGCGGTCGGCCCCAACCATTTTATGCAGTGTATCAACCTGGATTTTGCCATTTATGAAAAAGACGGCAATATGGTCGTGGGTCCCGTAGCGATGAATACACTCTTTGCCGGCGTACCCGGCTCTGAGAATAACGAAGGCGACCCCATCGTCATGTACGACGGACAAGCCGACCGGTGGTTTGCCGCTGAGTTCTCCGGCTTTTTTTCAGATACAAGTTACATGCTCATCGCCGTATCCGAGACCAATGATCCCACCGGCTCCTGGTACCGCTGGTCATTTGTAATGAACGGCTTTCCCGATTATCCGAAATTCGGCATCACAGAAAACAGCTACCTGATGGGGGCCAATTCTTGGGGCGACAACATCTACGCCTTCGAGCGGAATGTGATGCTGGACGGTGGAGCCACCCCGCAGATGGTACAGTTTCAGGCGACACAGATACCCAACAGCGGCTTTCACGTCATCATGCCCATGGACATTGACGGACCCTTCCCGCCTGCGGGTACGCCCGGGTATTTTGTCACCATCAACGATGATGCCTGGGACGGCACATCGGACCAGCTCTGGATTTATGAACTCCATGTAGATTGGGCCAATCCCGGTGACGCCAGTTTCCAGCGCACGCAGACCATCAATGTACCCGCCTTTGACTCCGACTTTGGGGGATGGAGTGATAATATCGTCCAACCCGGCAATAGCCAACTACTGGACTGCATTCCGCAAGTACTGATGAATCGCACCCAGCTTCGCCGCTTTGGTGATACACTGTCACTGGTATGTGTGCACTCGGTAGATGTAGATGCGACGGACCATGCCGGTCTGCGCTGGTACGAGGTGACAAAAGATATCAACGGAACGTCCTGGAGCGTCCGCCAAACCGGTACGTATGCACCGGACGGAGCCAGCCGGTGGATGGGCAGCATCGCTCAGAATGGGAGCCACGAGATCAGCATCGGATACAATGTATCCAGCACGGCTATTTATCCGTCTATCCGCTACTGCGGCCAGTCGGCAACCGAATATGCCAACGCTTCCGGTATTATGGACATCGGCGAGACGTCCATATTCGAAGGGTCGGTGTCCCAAGAATCATCCTCCCGCTGGGGCGACTATACCAATGTCTCCGTGGATCCGGTGGATGACCATACTTTTTGGATGGCAAACACCTACAATATCACCGGCTACCAAAAGGGCACCAAAATCGCTTCCTGGAATTTCTCGCCGCCTCCCCTGAAAGCTAATTTTTCCGCTGACAAAACACATACCTGCCCCAATGTCATCGTCACATTTACAGACCTTTCGGTAGGGAATCCGGCCTCATGGACTTGGACTATCACGCCGGCTACGTTCTCCTTTGTAGGCGGGACCGGCCCGGCATCCCAAAATCCACAGGTACAGTTTGACAGTACCGGCACCTACACCGTCTCGCTACTCACTTCCAATACCACAGAAAGTGATACCCTCGTCAAGACCGCTTACATTACGATAACAGATGTGGCAGCGGATTTTGCCGGCACACCCAAAACACTGGTGGAGGGCCAATCCGTTAGCTTTTCCGCCTCATCCGACTGCTATCCCGACTCCTGGGCTTGGTCATTTCCCGGAGGGGCTCCGGACACTTTCTTCGGATATGCGCCGCCACCCATCATCTATAATAGTATCGGCACGTATGACGTGAGCTTAACCGTCACGCGGAATGGGAGTAGCTTCACGCAAACGAAGCCGGGATACATCTCCGTCATACCCTGCAAATATTGTCCGTCTTCATTCATTGATTCCACTGATGATTATATCAGCCGTGTACAAGTGGCCGATATAGACAACAGCAGCAATGGCACCGGATATGAGGACTTTACCGCCGTTGTGAGTGACGTGTTCAGAGACAGTACCTACACCATTCAGATAGATGTCACGGTCAATGGAGATTGGATTCAATTCTGCAATATATGGGTGGACTGGAACCACGACTGCCAGTTCTCCGATATAGACGAAAAGATAGATCTGGGCCAAACACCGGGGACACAGGGTGTACACAGCTTATCCGGAGCTATAACGGTACCGGCTAATGCGCTAACCGGCCAAACACGCATGCGCATCATTGAGAAATGGGATACGCCGCCGGAATCATGTGCCAGCGGCTTTTACGGCGAGACGGAAGACTACACTTTGAATGTACGGGACACACTGGTGGGTACTACTGTGCCAGACCCGGCATCGGATATACACCTGAGCCTGTTCCCCAATCCCGTCAAGGAAAAAATTCACGTAAACATTACCGTGCCTCGTGCACTTGACGGGCGCTTTTTCATCACCAACACGCTGGGCCAGGTGATGCAGATGCGACAAATCCCGCTGACCCCGGGCACCCATGCCGTCAGCTTGGATGCGACCCTGCTGCCGGCAGGCACCTACTTCCTGTCCCTTGAGCACACCGGGCATTCCATACGTTTCGTGAAGCTATAAGCGGCTGATATTCTCCAAGCGATTTGTTTTGGGACGGTAAGAACATCGAACAAGGAACACCGATTTGAGATTTTAGAAGGAATCCCTGAGCTATTCGAAACGCCCACTTCTCAAATCTTCATTCGTTAATCGGTATTCGATATTCCCAAGTCCCAAACCTGTTCGTAACACCTACAAGGGTAAGAGTTGAGAGTTCTGGCCGTCCGGAAAGGACGATTCCATGTGGTAGAAAGATTACCGGAAAAAATATCGGCGTTTTGTTATCTTTGGGATGATATCTTTTCAAAAAAGTGATTTTTTCACCCTTCAATATTTCGTTATGCGCTTAGCTGTTCTATTTTTTCTGTTAGCCGGAGCAGTCAGTTTATGGGGACAAGATCCCGCGATAGGACCAACCAGGGTATCCGCGGCGATCTACTTTGACAAGACACCGCCGTTGCGGGACCTGATACAGTTGGCTTCCAAGTATGACCTGGCGAAGGACAAACGCAATGAAGACTTGAAAAAGCCCCGGCTTTATCCGTATGCCGCCACGGCCCTGCCCAAGGGGCCCGATCCCGTATGGCAGCGGGAGCAAGGGAAGCGGCACATTGCCAATAGGGAACTCCTCAAAGTCTTTGATGGGCTGTCCAACGACATAAATCCTTTGGACAACAACGGCGCGGTCGGGCCCAACCATTTCATGCAGTGTATCAACCTGGAATTTGCCATTTATGACAAAGACAACGGTAACATGGTCGTGGGCCCCGTCGCGTTGAATACGCTCTTTGCCGGCATACCCGGGTCCCAGAACGCAAGTGGCGATCCCATTGTCCTGTATGACGGGCAGGCGCAACGATGGTTTGTCGCTGAGATATCCGGTCAACCTTTGCTCCCCCCGCACTATATCCTCGTGGCGATATCCGAGACCAGTGACCCCACCGGATCCTGGTATCGCTGGTCATTTTTGACGAGCGGCTTTCCCGATTATCCGAAATTTGGCATCACGGAAAACAGTTATCTGATGGGCGTCAATTCTCCGGGAGACAACATCTACGCCTTTGAGCGGAATGTAATGCTCGTGGGTGGAGCGACTCCCCAGATGATACAATTTCAGACGACGCAGGTACCCAACAGCGGTTTTCACGTCATCATGCCCATGGATATTGACGGACCCTTCCCGCCTGCAGGCACGCCCGGGTATTTTGTCACCATCAACGACGATGCCTGGGACGGCACATCGGACCAGCTCTGGATTTATGAACTCCATGTAGATTGGACCAATCCCAATGCCGCTACTTTCCAACGTACGCAAACCATTGCCGTGCCGCCGTTCGACTCGAATTTTGGCCCCTGGCGGGAAAATATCTCCCAACCTAATTTTCAAAAACTGGACGCCATCCCGCTCGTCTTGATGAATCGCGCCCCACTACGGCGCTTCGGCGATACCTTGTCACTGGTTTGCGTCCACACGGTGGATGTGGACAACACCGACCATGCCGGCCTACGCTGGTATGAAGTAACAAAAGACATAAATATCTCGAAGTGGACCATACGCCAGACCGGCACGTATGCACCGGATGATGATAGCCGTTGGATAGCCAGCATCGCTCAAAATGACGCCCATGAGATCAGCATCGGCTATAATGTGTCCAGCATCAATACCTACCCGTCTATCCGCTACTGCGGCCAGTCTGCAACCGAGTATGCCAAGGCTTCCGGCAACATGGACATCGCCGAAACATCCATATATGAGGGGACGGTCTCGCAATTCAACTCCAATCGTTGGGGAGACTACACCAACGTATCCGTTGACCCCGTGGATATGCACACCTTTTGGATGGCCACATCTTACAATCTTACTATTTATGAAAGAGGAAGCAAGATCGCCGCGTGGAATTTTTCACCACCCGGTGTCAAGGCCGGTTTCAGTGCTGACCCAATAGCCACCTGCTTACATACCACGGTAAAGCTTACCGACCATTCACCCGGTACACCTACGGCCTGGCATTGGACGATCACCCCGGCCTCTTTTACCTTCGTGAACGGCACCGGCCAGACCTCAAAGACCCCCAGCGTCCGATTTAATGCCTTGGGCTCCTACACCGTCTCTCTCGTGGTTTCGGATTCCATCACCCACACATCCGACACCTTGACCAGGACGGACTATATCACAGTGGCCCCCGTAGCGACAGATTTTACCAGCAACCTCCAACAACTCATTGCCGGTCAGTCCGTCGCCTTCGAAGTCATTTCCGACTGTGATGCTGACACCTGGGCCTGGTCCTTTCCCGGCGGCACACCTGATACTTTTTTCGGGGCAGAACCTCCTTTCATCGCTTACGACAGCGTGGGAAGCTTTGACGTGAGCCTGACCGTCACCAAAGACGGGCTCAGCTTCACACAAACCAAAAAGGATTATATCGTCGTATCCCCGTGTGAATATTGCTCTTCCGGATTCATTGACACCACTGATGACTACATCAGCCGCGTCCAGTTGGCAGATATGGAACACAGCAGCGGTAGCACCGGATTCGAAGATTTTTCATCCATCGTCGCCCATGTCTCCGCCGGTGCTACTTATCCCATCCAGGTAGATATCACCGTCAGTGGAGGTTGGGACCAATATTGCAGTGTGTGGATTGATTGGGACCACGACTGTCAGTTTTCCAATAACAATGAAAAGATAGATCTGGGTCATATATCGAGCGCACAAGGTGTGCATACCTTATCCGGCCACATAGTGGTACCTGCCAACGCCATGCCCGGCAATACCCGTATGCGCATCATAGAAACGTGGCAGGACCCCCCACCGGATGCCTGTATCTCCGGCATATATGGTGAGACAGAGGACTATACCGTGAACGTGGAAGTACCCTTTTCCGTCAACTTAATCTCGTTTGTGGGCAATAATGTAAACGGCCAAAACTTCTTGCGTTGGACAACTTCGCAGGAAAGAAATTTATCCCGATACGTAGTTCAGCGCTCCGAAGACGGAAATAACTTCTACCCACTTGACTCTGTGTACGCAAAAGGCAACAGCTCTTCCCAGACTACACGATACACCTACACCGACAAGCTGCCTCATGCCTTGGAGTACTACCGAATCAAAATGGTGGGAAACGACGGGCATCAGCAATATTCACAACCTATCGCGCTAATACTCAATCCCGAAGCAGGCATACAGGCAAACCTGTTTCCCAACCCTGTCAAAGACCGAGTTTATCTGTACATTACCACACCCCGGTTTATTACTGATCGCTTGTATATCACCAATCCACGCGGCCAAATCGTGCAAATGCGGCAAGTAGAACTGGAGCCGGGCACTAACGATATCGCATTGGATGTCAGCCTATTGCGACCCGGAGCGTACTTCCTTACTACTGAACACATCTCTCCTATTCGCTTTGTAAAGCGGTGAGCGGCAGCATGCTTATCTTTCGTTTGGCGTAACTGTTTAGGTACCCGCTGTTTTTGCGCTAAAATGGCCTTTTCGCGCCTGCCTTTGATAAAATTTTCTCACGTAGCGCTGCTACGCATCGAAAATTTGTAACTGTTTAGGTACCCGCTGTTTTTGCGCTAAAATGGCCTTTTTGCCCCTGTTTTTGCAAAAATTTTCTCACGTAACGCTGCTACGCATCGAAAATTTTCGCTTCAACAGGAACAAAAATTGCCTATTTTATCCCTAAAAACAGGAGCACCTAAACAGTTACCGTTTGGCTTATTTGGCAGGCCCCAAAAAAAAAGCGGCGACAAGTGGTCACCGCTTTTTTTTGGGTTTTGCAGAACGAATCCCAATCATTCCAGCTTAAACATAACGGGCAGGATATACTGGACACGAACGGCCTGTCCTTGCTGGCGCCCCGGTGTCCATTTGATGCCCTTTTCATTCATCAGTTTGATGACGCGGACAGCTTCATCACCACATCCGCCCCCGATATCCCGGACCACTTTCACGTTGGAGACCCTGCCATCCTTATCTACCACAAACTGGACGATGGCCCGGCCCTCCAATCCTGTCTCACGGGCGATATCCGGATACTCAATGTACTCGTAAATAAACTCAAGCAACTTCTTCTCCGAGCAAGGGTCGAGCCTTCCGGCGCCGGCTTTTTCCCCTTCACAGCCGGGGAATTTGGGCATTTCCTCTACCACCTTAAAGATTTCATCTTGCTTCTTGGGCGGCGGTGGCGGTGGCGGCGGTGGCGGAGGCGCCGCTTTTTTCTTAGGCGGCGGAGGTGGCGTGTTGACTTTCTCCTCAATTTCCACCGTCTGATCTTCAAAGACCGGCTCATCTTCTTCTTCGACTACTTCGTCCGGCACCTCTTCAATTTTAGGTGGCGGTGGCGGCGGTGGTGGTGGTGGCGGTTTCTGAATTTTGGGAGGCTGTACCATAATGTCCTCCTCGACATCCAGGCTGTACTCCGGTACTACCACTTTCTTTTCAAACTGTGTCCAGTTGAAAGCCAGCAGCGTCAGCAGCAAAGCGGTCACCAAGCCCACCCAAAAGAATGTGCGCGTATTGCGGAAGATATCCACCTTTGGGTACTTGGTGCGCCCCACCAACGGCGAGCCGTCGTGCGTGGCTTCAAACTCTGCCTTCAGCAATTCCGGGTCAGCATCCTGTAATCTCCTTTTAAGCAAAAAGACCACAAGGCCGATGGCTGCCACAATCAATAACAAGGCGACCAAAATCTGAAGTCCCGTTAGTTCCCAACTCATAATTACGGTTTTATGAATCCAAAAATAGCTTAAATATCCCAACCGACAAAATACTTCCGAAAATATTGGCGATTTCGTCCGCTATTTCGAAATACCGGTACGGGAAAAAGCGATCTTGCATGAGCTCCATCAAAGCCCCCCAACCGGCAGCTATCAAGAATGAAATCAATGCTTTCCGGCGCGATACCGGACTTCCGCTACGCTGCCGGAATCCTCTCAACAACAAGTAGGTAAAGAGGCCATAAGCGCCCGCATGCGCCAGTTTATCCGGCTCAAACAGCTTGACGTCCGGCAGGTCTATGCCCGGGGTGGCTGACAGATAGACCAAGATAGCGGCCCACACGGCAGCCGGCCAGAATGCTTTGAAAGAACTCGTCTCGCTCATATAGATGTCCGATAGCGATATTTTGGTGTGCCGCGCCTACAGGGGACCGGACACACCGGATAGAGAGAGAAAGATTATGCACCGTTCCGGTGCATGTTGTTTTCCGGCAAGTATGTTACGAGATGTGTTTTTTGTAGGCTTCGGCGTCCATCAGTTCATCCAACTCTTTGGGGTTGGTGATTCTTATTTTGATGATCCAGCCTTTGCCATAGGGGTCTTCGTTTATTGCCGCCGGATTGTCGCCCTGGCTTTCATCCAACTCCGGATTAAACTCCAGGACTTCACCGCCGACGGGCATAAAGAGATCGGAAGTGGTTTTGACCGCTTCGACCGTGCCAAAGACCTCGTCTTTGGCCAATGTGGAGCCGATAGTATCCACCTCCACATATACCAACTCCCCCAACTCCGACTGGGCATAATCAGTGATGCCGACCAGTGCGTGGTCGCCATCCACTTTGATCCATTCGTGTTCCTTGGAGTACTTCAAATCAGAAGGTACGTTCATTCGTTGCAGAACTTTAGGTGATTTTTAAGATGTCTCTTTTTACCTGTTCGGTGGTCAGGGATTTGGGACGTTCCAGCGGCATACCGAGGGCGCGAGACCAGGCCCCGGCAGCCAAAACCCCTAAGGCACGGGACACGCCGAACAGCACGGTGTAGAAGGCGTATTCTTTCAGCCCGTAGTGGACCAGGATAGCGCCGGAGTGGGCATCCACATTGGGCCAGGGGTTTTTCACTTTACCGAGGGATTTGAGTACGTCGGGCACCACTTCGTAGAGTTTCCAGACGATATGCACGATGGGATCGTCCTTGATATACTTTTTGGCAAACTCCATCTGAGCGATAAAGCGCGGGTCGGGCCGGCGCAAGACGGCATGGCCATAGCCCGGGATGACACGCCCGGAGTCAATGGTCTTTTGCACGAAGGTACGAATTTGTTCCTTGTCGGGTCTATCCGTACCGAGGTAGCCGACGAGATTGAATATCCATTCGATGACTTCCTGATTGGCCCGGCCGTGGAGCGGACCGGCCAAGGCATTCATGCCGGAGGCCAGGGCCAGATAAGGGCTACTGAGCGTGGAGCCGACCAGGTGGACGGTATGCGCCGATGCATTGCCGCCTTCGTGGTCGGCATGGATGGTCAGATACAGCCGCATCAAATTGAAAAAGTCGGGATCATCGAAGCCCAGCATGTGGGCAAAGTTGGACGCCCAATCCAGGCTGGTATCCGGCTCGATATGCTTGTTTTTCTTAAAGACCTTGCGGTAGATGTAGGCCGCCAGGTGGGGCAGGCGAGCGATAAGCGTCATCGCATCTTCGTAGTAGGCATCCCAATACTCGGACTTACGCATACCGGCTGCATAGCGTTTGGCAAAGACCGAGTCTTCGGACATGGAGGTAATCCCCATACTGAACAGTGCCATTGGATGAGTCGAGGCCGGCATGGCATCCAATACCTTGCGCGTCTGCTTGGGCAAGCCACTGCGGTTGTGCCATTCTTGTGTCAGCCAGCGAACATTGGTCTCATTGGGCAGCTTGCCGGTGAGCATGAGCCAAAACAGGCCTTCCGGAAGCGGCTCTTTGCCGTCACCCTTGGGCAATTTTTCTTGTAGCTCGGGGATGGTATAACCGCGAAAGCGGATACCCTCTTGCGGATCCAAATTGGATGTCTCCCAAATCATACTCTTGATGCCGCGCATCCCGCCGTAGGCTTGGGACAGTTTGACCTCGTCAATCTTGGTGTCGCCATACTCCTTGAGCATGGCCCGGACTTCGGCATAGCTTTGTGTGGCAACGTCGCGAAACAGTTCTTTGAGTGGATCCATGGTGCGGTTTTATTTGACGGTTAGGATACCGGTCAGCCAAGAAAAAAGACCTCGCTGTAGTACCTGCTCAGGACATCCTGGCTGACCGCATTGTTTCTCTTGTATTGTTTGATGAGCTGAGCCCGCTGTTTGCGAAGACGGATGCGCAATTGGCGGAAGGCCTCCAGCTGCGCCGGCGTTTTCAACAGCAACCGGACGGAGTTGAGACTCCCTTCAAAGAGGGCTTGCAACTTGGCGGCATACTTTTCCGGGGCTGTCTCTTTGTATTGGGCAATTTGGGCATAGCCATCGTACTTGCGATTGACAATAGCCTTCAATCGCGCTTGTTGTGTTTCATCCAGGGAGAGTGTACGCGTAAAAAAGGCCTGCTCCTTGTCACGTGCTCCCTGCGCCTGAGCCTGTAGGCCGGCAGCGACCAGGCCCACCATCAAAACAAGCAAAATCCATCTCATCTTTAGAATAATTTTTCACAAACACCGGCTGATGTCTGCGGCGGTTCAAAGGTAGGCAAATCTACATACTTTTTCAGTAATGTTTCGCAACTGTTTAGGTACCCGCTGTTTTTGTGCAAAAAACAAGAGCACCGAAACCGTTACTTGTTTTGTAAGCTCCGAATATTTTGCCGGCGGGCGCCGGCAAATGGCTAACCGGTGCTTCCTGGCAACTGTTTAGATGCCAAATCTCAAACCTATAAGGTTTTGGAAAGCTTATAGGTTTTATCGTTTGGCTGCAAAGCTTTCGTCCTTACGGGACGGCATGGGCGCTTGCCAAAAGCACCGGAATATAACTTGTCCCTTCGACCGGCATGCGCACCGGGGCGATTTACCGGCGCCCCCGAGCAGAGGAAGGGATGCCACCTCTTGCGCCCTTGGCGCAAAAACTTTCAATAAAATTTCCGGTAGCTGCTTGTAGTGACGCCGACAGGCGGATTGGGTCAAAAGTCCTACCTTTACGAATAGTACCGACTGAACCCCGGTCTCTCAAAACCAACCATGGATGATAGTAATCGGCCATAGTCTGATCAGCGATGAGATCATCACCGAGCACTTTGCCTGCCAACTCGCGGCTTGTGGCGGGGCTTGCTGTATCGAAGGAGAACTGGGAGCACCACTGGAAGAGAACGAACTCCCGGTTTTGGAGGCGATCGTGCCCAAGATTAGCGACTTGCTGACAAGTGCGGGCCGACGGGCCATTGAGGAGCAAGGGCCTTATCTGCGCGATACCCATGGGCTCCATACCCCATTGATTGACGGCGGGCCGTGTGCCTACTACTTCCGCGAGGGTGGCATTGCCTACTGTGCCATTGAAAAGGCCTGGGAACAAGGGCGCTCCGGCTTTCGCAAACCTATCTCATGTGCACTCTATCCGATTCGCATCACCTACACCCCGCGCGGGGGGACGCTGCTCAACTACGAACGCTGGAACATCTGTGCACCGGCTTGTGTACACGGTAAAGCACAAAAAATCAAAGTGTATGAATTCCTGAAGGAGCCCTTGATCCGCCGGTTCGGCAAGGCTTTTTACGAGGAACTGGACGCCGTGGCCCGCGACTTGGAGCGACGGGAAGGCAGCTCCGGAGAATAAAAATCACCATAATGATCGAAAGTCTCACAAAAAACTCCTAATTTTGAACCATTCTAAATAAGCTCAAATTGGAGAACGGAAAGACTGTGCAATTCAAACGAGGCGAGACGTTTCAAGTGAAGGGTTTTCGGAACAAGCAGATCGCGTCCAAGATGCTGTCCATCGGCATCATACCGGGCAGCCGGCTGACGATCGTCCGGCAGGTCCTGGGCGGCCGGACACTGTATTTGAAGGTGGACGGCTTCCCGGTGGCCTTGCGCCGGCGGGAGCTCCGCGCCTTTGTGCTGGATGAAAGCCGGCACTCATGAGGCCCGTCCGGTTGTATCTGGCCGGCAACCCGAATTCCGGCAAGACGACCGTGTTCAATTTGCTGACCGGTCTGCACCAGCATACGGGCAATTTCCCGGGGGTGACAGTGGAGCGCAAACGGGGCCATTTCCGGCTGGACACGGGCGAGGAGGTAGAAGTGATTGACCTGCCGGGTACGTATAGTTTTTATCCCACGTCGCTGGATGAGCGCATTGTGGTGCAGCATTTTGCGGATCCCGACCGGGAGGCAGAATTTGTGCTGTACATCGCAGACATGAATCACCTGGACAAGCACTTTTTGCTGCTCGAGCAGATCATGGACACCGGTGCACGCGTCATTCTTGCGCTCAATATGGCAGATCAGGCAGAACGGCACCGGCTGGATGTGGATGTGACCCGTCTCCGCCATGTGCTCCGGATTCCGGTCATCAAAATCAGTGCGCGCACGGGTGCCGGCCTGGCGGAACTCAAACAAGCGCTCCATGAGTTGTTTCAACGAAAGCAGGCGCCGCCCGGGCCTTTTTATAAATTGAGCGACGCAGAGCGTCGCAAAGTTCAAGAACTGCAAAAAGAGTTTGCAGCCCTAAACGATTATCAGCGGCTATTGCTGCTGCACCACTACCGGTGGCTCCCGTTCTTGTCGGAAGCGGAGCGTGAGCGAATAGCGGCCGTGGCACAAGGCTTTGACAGTCTGAAGCATCAGGTGGAAGAGACGATGCAGCGGTACAACCGCTTTTTGCCGGTCATCCGGTCGGCCATACGCCGGGCTCCGGATACCCGGCGGCTGCTGTCCGATAGGTTGGACAGTGTGTTGACGCATCGCGTATGGGGCCCGCTCATCTTTTTTGCCATCGTGTTTATGGTATTTCAGGCGATATTTTCGTGGGCGGCTTATCCAATGGAGTGGATAGACGGGCTTTTTTCGCAATTGGCGAATATAGTCCGGTCGCGACTGCCGGCGGGCTGGTTCCGTGACTTGTTGGCGGACGGGGTGATTGCCGGACTGGGCGGCATTGTGATTTTCGTGCCGCAAATTGCCATATTGTTCTTTTTGTTGGGCATTTTGGAGGAGATCGGCTACATGGCCCGGGCGGTATATCTGTTTGACAGTTTGATGCAGCGCTTTGGCCTGAACGGCCGGAGTATTGTTTCGCTCATCTCGGGAGGCGCTTGTGCGATTCCGGCCATCATGACGACGCGGACAATCACCAACTGGAAGGAACGGCTGACGACGATATTGACGGTACCGTTTATCAGTTGTTCGGCGCGGCTGCCGGTGTATGTGATATTGGTGGGGATGGCGGTGCCGGAGACGCATTTTTTGATATTCAACTTGCAAGGCCTGGCCTTTGCGGGCTTGTATTTGTTGGGAGTGATTGCGGCGCTGGGCGCCGGCTGGGTGCTCAAGCACGTGCTCCACACAGGCGAGCAGGGCTTTTTGGCGCTGCAGTTGCCCTCATACCAATGGCCGGTGTGGCGCAATGTTTTTTTGGGCATGTGGGAAAAGACGCGCTCGTTTGTATTGGGTGCGGGAAAGATTATTCTCGTGATCTCCATCGTGTTGTGGGCGGCGGCCAGTTTTGGGCCACCTGGGCAGATGAAGGCGGCCGCCGAGGCCGTGCGTCAGGAGGTAGCTGCCGGGCGGATATCACCGGAGAGAAGTGCCGACGCGCTGGCGGCGCGCCGGCTGGAGGCCTCGTACGCCGGCCGGGTAGGCAAGTGGATAGAGCCGCTCATCCGGCCGTTGGGATACGATTGGCGAATCGGAATCGGCTTGCTGACGTCGTTTGCCGCACGGGAGGTATTTGTGGGCACCATGTCCACGCTGTACAGTCTGGGAGATGACGGGGGCACGGAGAGCCTGCGCGAGAAGATGCGGCAGGCACGTTTGCCGGACGGGCGACCGGTATTTACACGCGCCACATCGCTATCACTGTTGATTTTTTATGTCTTTGCCATGCAGTGTATGAGCACGTTGGCCGTGGTGCGGCGGGAAACCGGTAGTTGGAAGTGGCCGGCGCTGCAATTTACGTTTATGACGACGCTGGCGTATCTGGCTGCCTGGGCAGTGTATCATTTGTTGAGTTCACTCTAAAAAACACCCGGCATTAAAGCCAACCAAATTTTCTTCTACTTGGATTTTTGAACAATTGAGGAATCGAAGAACCGAGGAACCGGGGAATCGAAGAATCGATAAGCCGGATTTTTTGCCCCGCACGTACCCCTGACCCTACCATGTACCTTGGACCGTTGACCTTTGGTCGCTGAGCGATGCCCTGAGTGAAATCGAAGGGCGAAGTCGAAGCGGGACCATCAAACCGCCCCGCACTTACTTGCTTTGCCTGGTTTTGGCTTTGCCCCTTTCCGCTTATGCTTTTTTGAAGATGAGCGCTATATCGCTCCGCTTTGATGGGCAAGTA
>JALVEF010000106.1 GCA_027031185.1 Saprospiraceae bacterium | reverse complement strand
TTTGGGTGCTCCTGTTTTTAGGGATAAAATAGGCATTTTCGTGGATGTCGAAGGTAAAATTTTCGATGCGTAGCAGCGCTACGTGAGAAAATTTTACCAAAGACAGGCGCGAAAAGGCCATTTTAGCACAAAAACAAGGGGTGCTCAAACAGTTACAAGGCAAAGGTAGGTGCAAAAAGGGCATTTTAGCGCAAAAACAGCGGGTACCTAAACAGTTACATTTTGACACCGTTAGGGGCCATGCCGCTAACCGTATTTCTTACCACCACATCTTGAGAAAATGCACAAAAAATTCATTCTCTTCCTGCTGATGCTGATGACCTGGATCGGCACCACCCAAGCGCAAATCGTCAAAGAAAAAACAGAACGGGCCGAAAGGCGCGCGGAGCGCAAGGTGGACCGTAAAATTGACCAAAAAGTAGATGAAGCGGTGGATAAGGCATTCGAAAAGGTCTCGTCCATCTTCAAACGCAAAAAGAAAAAGAAGCGTACACGGGACACCGATGCACCTCCGCCCCCGCCCGCCGAAGACAGCGATGACAGTGCTACAGCTGCAGAGACCGAAACGCCACCGGCCGGCACCGTGGATTTATCCCGCTATTTCAGTGGCGAGGTAAAGCTGCGGGACAGCTACCACTTCGACCTGGCCATTGACTACCATTCCACCTACACGAGAAAAGGCCGTACCAATGAAACCGACTTGACGATGCTCTTCTCTGATGAGGGTATCTATGGCTTTATGGGCAAAGAGGACGGCAAGTCCTCCTACTCCATCTTTGACCCGGCCAATCACACGATGGTGATGCTGACCAGTGACGGCACCGGCATGGCCATGCCGTTGAGTGACGACTCAACGGCCCCCACCGACGAATATTCGGACACGGCCGCTGATGAAGATGTGCGCATCTACCCCACCGGGCGCACCAAGACCATCGTCGGCTATCACTGTAAGGAATACGCCATAGAATCCAAACACGGAAGTGGGTCCATCTGGACGACCAAGGAAATTAAGCCTTACAAAGACACATCTTTTATGGGCCGCGGCAAGGGCAAAATAAATCTGCCCCAAAACCTGGGGGGCTACGGCATGTACCTGGAGATGACCTTCACCGAAAACTCCGGGGAAAAGGGCCATCTCATCGCCACGCGCGTGGACAAGTCCGGCACCACCCTGCGCCCTGCCGAGTACCGCATTCAAAAGCTCGGTGGACAGTAAGATAATTTCGACCGCGTACACACATCCTGCGGCGGGCGCCGCAGGATGTGTGTACGCCTTCCGTCTCATCGCAAGCGCGGCGCTCGCTTGACCCCAGACCCTGGACCCAGACCTTGGACCCTGGACCTTGGACCCTGGACCATTAAAACTACATATTCTTGATGATCTCATCGCCAAATTCGGAGCACTTGAGTAGCGTGGCCCCTTTCATCAAGCGTTCGAAATCATAAGTCACCCGCTTGGAACGGATAGCGCCGGTCAGGCCTTTTTTGATCTTGCGGGCAGCCTTGGTCCAGCCCATGTACTCAAACATCATCATGCCGGACAAGATGACAGAGCTGGGATTGACCTTGTCCAGGCCCGCATACTTGGGCGCGGTGCCGTGGGTCGCTTCAAACAGCGCGACGCCTGTCTCGTAGTTGATGTTGGCACCCGGTGCAATGCCAATCCCGCCCACCTGGGCGGCGAGTGCATCGGAGATATAGTCGCCGTTCAGGTTGAGTGTGGCAATGACCGAATACTCTCTGGGGCGGGTCAAAATCTGCTGCAAGAAGGCATCGGCGATGACGTCCTTAATCAGGATGGCGCCGCCGGCCAGGGCATCCGCCTGGGCCTTGTTGGCGGCGTCCTTGCCCTTTTCGGCAGCGATTCGGTCGTATTGCGCCCATGTAAAGACCTTATCGCCAAACTCCCGCTCGGCGAGTTCATAGCCCCAATTTTTGAACATGCCCTCCGTAAACTTCATGATATTGCCCTTGTGTACCAGCGTCACAGAGGGCTTTTTGTGCTTGATGGCATAGTTGATGGCCGCACGCACCAGGCGCTCCGTACCCTCTTTGGAGACGGGCTTGATCCCCAAAGAGCAGGTATTGGGAAAGCGGATTTGGGTCACACCCATCTCATTCATCAAGAAGTCGAGCAGCTTTTGATTTTCAGGCGTGCCCGACATGTATTCAATGCCCGCGTAGATATCCTCCGTATTTTCGCGGAAGATGATCATATTGACATCCTTGGGACGCTTGACGGGAGAAGGCACCCCTCGGAAGTATTCGACAGGGCGCACACAGGCAAACAAATCCAGTTTTTGGCGCAACGCCACATTGAGCGACCGAAAGCCGCCGCCTACCGGCGTGGTAAGCGGACCTTTGATGGCGACGTAATGCTCGGCAATGGTATCCAGGGTCTCCTGAGGCAGCCATTCGCCCGTCTTTTTGTGTGCCTTTTCGCCGGCATATACTTCCAACCAATGGATTTTGCGCTGGCCGCCGTAGCCTTTTTCCACGGCTGCATCCAAGACCCGGCGCGCCGCCGCCCAAATGTCGGGGCCAATGCCATCGCCTTCAATAAATGGGATAATCGGATCTTTCGGCACGCGCACCTTGCCGCGGCTGAATCGAATTTTCGTTCCGGACATTTCGTTTTTTTTTATCTTTGAAGTGGTTTTGTGCAAACATCCCCCCAAACGGGGCGTTCTCTACCGGAACGGACCGGCGTGTCCACCTTTTCGCGGGCGACCGGTCGTCTATCTGCACGACGCGCAAATATACCCAAAATGAGACACTACCCTGCTGTTTTGGCACTGATTATTCTCCTTGCAGGCGCAGCCTGCAAAACTTCCAAACAAACCACCGCCAACGATGGCTCGACAACACCTCCGCCTTCCTGCAACACCCACGCCACCTTTGTGGACTACAGCGGCCTGGACGGATGCAAGTGGCTGCTCATCACCGATGACGGCCAAAAACTACTTCCCCAAAACTTGCCGCCGGACTTCGAACCCTATCCCTACATGGAAGTGATGGTAAACTTCAAAGACGTACCGGACGCTGTCTCCAACTGTATGGCCGAAGGTAAAATCGTCTCGCTCAGCTGCATCCAGCCCTTGCAGGCCAAACCGCTAAAACCGGAATGCTACGATGTCACCGACCCCACTCAAGTCAATTGGATGCGTATAGCCATGATACGCAACCACACCAAAATCGTCGAAAAATTCCAATACCTGGACAAGTGGGCCTATCTGTTCAAAGGAGCCGACCTCAACAATGACTTGTACGACTGCCAGGGCAACTTCCTGTGCTCCTACCGCGAAATAGATCAAAACGAGTGCAGCGAACGGCGCAGCCTGATGGGCCAAAGTGCCATCATTTGGAGCAAAGACAGATAATCCCTTGCCCATGAATGACCCGCTACACACTTCCCGTTCGCCCGAAGAAAGCATCATGGACAAAGCGCTCCGCCCCAAGCGCTTTAAGGACTTTGCCGGCCAGGCCAAGCTGGTCGCCAATCTCAAAATCTTTATTCAGGCTGCCAAACAGCGCCATGAGGCCCTGGACCATGTCCTGCTCCACGGCCCCCCGGGCCTGGGCAAAACCACGCTGGCGCATATCATCGCTACCGAGCTGGGCGCCAATCTCAAGCTCACTTCCGGCCCCGTTCTCGAAAAACCCGGCGATCTGGCCGGTATTCTCACCAATCTCGAAGCGGGTGACGTGCTGTTTATTGACGAAATTCACCGTCTCAACACCGTTGTCGAAGAGTACCTGTATTCCGCGATGGAGGACTACGCCATAGACATCATGCTTGACACCGGTCCCAATGCCCGGAGCATCCGCATTGACCTATCTCCCTTTACACTTGTCGGTGCCACCACGCGCATGGGCCTGCTCACCGGCCCGATGCGGGCCCGGTTTGCCATCCGTTTTTTACTGGACTACTACGACACCGCCACCCTCGAAAAGATCTTGTACCGTTCCGCACATATTTTGGATGTGGAGCTCGCCAAAGACGGCGCACGCGAAATCGCCCGCCGAAGCCGCGGCACCCCGCGCATCGCCAACGCCTTGCTCCGCCGCATGCGTGATTTTGCCCAAATCAAAGGCAACGGCACCATTACCGGCGACATCGCCCGCTTCGGACTCGAAGCGCTCAATGTAGATCACGGCGGTCTGGACGAAATGGACAACCGCATCCTGCGCACCATCATCGAAAAATTCAGCGGCGGTCCCGTCGGCATATCCACCATTGCCACTGCCGTCGGTGAAGAAGCGGGCACCATCGAAGAAGTACACGAGCCTTTCCTGATTATGGAAGGATACATCCAGCGCACGCCCCGCGGCCGTGTCGCCACCGAAAAGGCCTACCGCCACCTCCACATCAGTCCACCGCCCCGCGATGGCGAGCTGTTTTGACGTGGTGCGGCAAATCGGGCCGCACCGCACTTACGGTTTGATGGTCCAAGGTGCAAGGTAAAAGGCCCAAGGTCGAATATCAGGGGCAAGTAAGTGCGGGACGTTGAAACGCCTACGGGTTGAATGCTTCGCGTTGAATACGCCCCTGTCGGGGCGCGTTGAATTTGTCCCGCACGTACCCCTGATTCTACCATGTGCCTTGGA
>JALVEF010000105.1 GCA_027031185.1 Saprospiraceae bacterium | reverse complement strand
TGCCGTTGGCGCAGCCGTCGGCATCGGAAAAAGAAGGCCCACAACTCCGAAGGAGTTGAACCCTTTCAGGGTTCTTTTCCCAATTAAACCACTTGCCCCGCATTCCATGCGGAGCAAAAGATTCCACCACTTTGTGGTTTTCCATGCTTGCCTACTGTCGTAGGCACTGCCTTCTGGAGTGAACACCGGTTTTCCAATCCACATCCAACTCGAAGAGGCGCCCCATTCGCGGCATTTGTCTGCCCGGGTTCTGTGCGGTCGTTGAGCTAACCCACGCGGGCCCGAAGGGCCTGCAATCATTCACACCCTGCCTCTCGTCCTTGTGAGAATAGTGCCGGGGCGGTGGAAAAAGTTGAGGCCCGGAAAAATATAAAAGCGTATCTTTGTAAGACACAGCCCTTAGGGCTTTTCCCGTTACAAATAAACACCTCAAACATGAAAAGACCATTACCCAAACTGATTATGAGCATGCTGCTGGTGGCCGGATTCTTTACGGCACGGGCGCAGATCGTCATTACCGAAATCATGTACAACCCGCCGGAGAGCGGGCAAGACAGTGTGGAGTACATTGAGTTTTACAACAACTCCAACAGCGCCGTGGACCTGACCGATTGGACCATCTCGGATGGTGTGGTATTTACCTTCCCCGCCATGAGCTTAGCAGCGGGTGAGTATGTCGTGGTGGCCAAAAATGACACCGCTTTTGCGGCGTACTTTGGATTTAAGCCGCTGGAGTGGGCCGACGGCAGTAGCCTGAAAAACAGCGGAGAAAAGATCGCTATCTCGGATGCCAACGGGACGGTAGTGGACTCTGTGGTCTATGACGATCAGAGTCCCTGGGATGCCGATGCCGACGGCGGCGGGGCCTCCTTGGTCCTTTGTGATTACAATGCCGACAACAACGACGGGGCCAACTGGATCGCGGCCAAGACGGCGGTGCCGGGGCTGGTGATCGGCGGCAAGCAGGTATATGCCAATCCGGGTGCCGAGTCCGGATGTCCGTCGTCTATGGAACTGAATGATGATAGTTTTGAAGCCTTTCAGGATATTCCCGCTGTCCTGGATGTGCTGGACAATGATGTCATCCCCAATGCGGTGGACAGCTTGACCGTGCCGGCGACCACTACTTTGGGCGGTACGCTGACTGTCACGGCAGATAATAAGATAGTTTACACGCCGCCGAGCGGCGTGTGTGGTCAGGCCGACGGCTTTACCTATACCGTCGTTTCGGGTGGTGCTACGGCCACAGCTAATGTGCATATAGACATACAGTGTGCGCCTGCGTATGCGATCGGTCAGGTGACCACGGAAGATGCCGATGGCGTGGCCGATTCGTTGGGTGTGACTTGTACACTGACCGGCGTCGTCTATGGCGTGGACCTGAAAGGCGGCAATGGCGTGCAGTTTACGATCATTGACGCCAACGGTGACGGCATAGGTGTGTACAGCGGCAGTGATTTGGGATATACCGTCCAGGAAGGCGATGAGGTGACCATTGTGGGTGAAATCGGCCAATTCAGAGGGCTGACTCAAATCTATCCGGCTTCTATCACAAAAAATTCCGGTGGCAATAGCCTGCTGGCGCCGGAGGTGGTCACAGAACTGGGCGAAGCGACCGAGTCCAAGCTGATCAAATTGGAAAACATGCATCTGGCCGATCCGTCCGAATGGACGACCGGGTCGGGCGGTAGCGGATTCAATGTCCATATCGTCACACAGGACGGTCAGGATACCTTCTTGCTTCGCATTGACAATGACGTGGATGCCTACAACGATATGAATCTGGCCCAGCAAGTGACAGCTTTTCCTTTCCATGTGACCGGCATCGGCGGACAGTATGACCCGAGCGCGCCTTATACGGAAGGCTATCAGATCTTGCCGAGGTATGCGGCCGATTTTGATATCATTGATGCCGTGGTGGATCCTTCACTTCTCCGGCAGGTCCGGGTGTATCCCAATCCTACTGTGGATGAGGTGACAATGCAGTTTGAAAGTATCAAAGTGGACCGCGTGGACTTGTACAACAGCATGGGACAACGGGTGCGCACCATCCTAAAGCCGGGGCCTGTGCAGTCTCTGGATATGCGCGACTTGCCGGATGGCGTCTATAGCCTGAAGGTGCTGACCGCCGGTAAAATGGCCGGTTTGCGGGTCGTCAAACTTTAATATCCTTCATCAAAACAGGAAGAGATGCTGCCGGCATCTCTTCCTTTTTATTTGGCAAAAATGAAAAAAAGTTTGGTTTTATTCTGCGCTGTTAAAAATCACAAGAATATTATCACGCGATCCGGTATGTTTGTCAAAAAACACCTAAATTAGCCGGTACGAACGGCATTTTAACTACCTTTGGGCCAGATTTGACACATCCGCAAGGCGCTTGCCGTAAAAGCTCACTGACCAAACAGACTACTTTGCTCAAAACCTGTTGTTGAAACGACTCAATTAGGGAAATTGAGCGCAAAAAGAAATTATGGGTTGGTTTGACCGCTTAAAGAAGGGAATTAGGACGAGCACCAGTGCCAAGATGGAGGCTCCCGATGGGATTTGGGTCAAGTGCAAGAAGTGTAAGGCGCTGCTCACCAAGGACGAACTGGAGAAGAATCTCTACGTTTGTCCCAAATGTGATTATCACCTGCCTGTCGGCTCCAAGGAATATGAGAAAATTCTTTTTACCGGAGACGTCGAAGAGTTGTTCAATGACCTGGAGAGCTATGATTTCCTGGAGTTTACGGACCTGAAGTCTTATGCGGACCGTCTGACGAAAGCCCGGGAAAAGACGGGCTTGAAAGATGCCATCACGGTCTATGCGGGCCGGGTACACAAGATGCCACTGGTAGCCGCGATTATGGACTTTCGGTTTATCGGCGGTTCGATGGGTTCGGTGGTGGGTGAGAAGATTGCGCGCGCCATAGATTATTGTATTGAGTATAATGTCCCCTTGTTGATTATCTCCAAGTCGGGAGGGGCGCGGATGATGGAGTCTGCCTTTTCGCTAATGCAAATGGCCAAGACGGCTGCCAAGCTCAGTCAGTTGGCCCGGGCACGTATTCCCTATCTGTCCTATATGACGGATCCGACGACGGGCGGGGTGTCGGCCTCTTATGCCATGTTGGGGGATATCAATATGGCTGAGCCGGGTGCGCTGATCGGTTTTGCCGGCCCTCGCGTGATTAAGGACACTATCAAAAAAGAGCTTCCCGAGGGCTTTCAGTCCGCGGAGTATTTGATGGAGCACGGATTTCTGGATATGATTGTGCATCGCTCCGAGATGCGGAAGACCATTCGCGATTTGCTCCTGTATTTTGCCAATCCCGGGTTCACAAAAAATGAAAATGGCAACGGCAGTGCAAAAGGTGCGCTGTCTGCGAAAAACGGTAAGCTACATGCGTCCGAAAAAAATGGGAATGGCAAAAACTCTACCCTGTCTAAGTCTGTCAACGCCCGCCAGCGCTAAAACAGGCCGTGTAGCTCGGCTTCTACGAGTTCGACGATATGGCCCAGATCTTCGGCTTTATTGACAAAGTCCAGATTGTTTGTATTGATGATGAGGAGATTGCCTTCGTCATACTTCTCGATCCAGGATTCGTAGCGTTCATTGAGTCGTTTCAGGTAGTCCAGGCTGATGCTGCCCTCGTACTCCCGTCCCCGTCGTTGGATATTGGATACCAGTGTACCGATATCCGCCCGTAGATAGATGAGCAAATCGGGGGGGCGCACTTGTGCGCTCATGGTTTGGAACAGGTCGAAATAGTTTTCAAAGTCCCGTTTGGTCATCAAGCCCATCTCGTACAGGTTGGGGGCGAAGATGTAGGCATCCTCGTAAATAGTGCGATCCTGGATGACGGTTTTGTCGCCTTGCTGGATGGCCAGGATTTGGCGGTAGCGGGAGTTGAGAAAATAAATTTGCAGGTTGAAGGACCACCGCTGCATGTCGTGGTAGAAGTCTTCCAGATAGGGATTGGTGGTGGTGTCTTCATAGTGCACGTCCCATCCGAAGTGTTTGGCCAGCAGGCCGGTCAAGGTGGTCTTGCCTGCTCCGATATTGCCGGCGATGGCGACGTGCTTTAATGTCTTCCCCTCCATGGCATGTTTTGCTTGTGTGTGCAAAGCTAATCTTTTTTTGTAACTGTTTGGGTACTCGCTGTTTTTGTGCTAAAATGGCCTTCTGCCCCTGTTTTTGGCTTGTAACCGGCCTCTTTATCCAGCATGAAAATGGGGGATAAAGTCACTTTTGGTTTTGTCTCTTTGTCCCGCTAAAGCCGTCGGCTAAAGCCGACGGCAAAGCAAAGCAAAGCAAAGCAATGCAAGGCAAGGCAAGGCAAAGGCAAAGGCAAGGCAAACCAAAGTAAGTAAGCAAGAGCAGGACAGTTTAGGCATCCCTATCCCCGAAGGGGATAAACATAGATTGCCGGCGGCTGCGCCGCCGGCTTCGGAAAAAGAAAGACAGCAACTCCGAAGGAGTTAAACCCTTTCAGGGTTCTATTCTCCTATGAAGCCCTGGCCCCGCATTACATGCGGAGCCAGAAAGATTCAACCACTTCGTGGTTGTCCATACTTGTCTCCTGCGGGAAATGTCAGTTCTTCAGCCGACAAGCGGGGAAAGAAAGGCTT
>JALVEF010000104.1 GCA_027031185.1 Saprospiraceae bacterium | reverse complement strand
GGTGCAGGCACATCATGACAAAACACAAAGCCTACTATCAAAGCAGGAAACATAATCAAACGTAACTGTTTAGACACCCGCTGTTTTTGCGCTAAAAACAGGAGCACCTAAACAGTTACAATCAAACAACTGTTGTTTGGCCAATATTTGAGTGAGTAGAAATAAGCAAAACCATTTAGGGATCTCTTGTTTTTGCGCTTAAAACGGGCGCACCTAAACAGTTGCTAAAAAAACAGCGATGGCAGCCAAAAGAAGAACGAGTCTGGAACCGGTCAAGAAGATCACACTGACCGACCTAAAAAAGAGCCTCTTCATTTTCCGCTTCATCAAGCCCTATATGTGGCAGTTTGTAGTAGGGATGATTTTGCTGTCCATATCCAGTGCGGTATTTATGGCCTTTCCCGGGGCAGCCGGAGAGATGGCCAATGTGGCGATCAAGAAGCCCAAGTATCCCCAATTGGGTCTGCGTGTGATAGATTTCGGCTGGATATTTTTTGCCATAGTGCTGGTTCAGGGCGTTTTTGCCTATTTCAAAACGATCCTGTTTGCCCAGGTCAGTGAGAAAGGCATGGCGGACGTGCGGCGCGCGGTCTTTCACAAGATGGTGCGCCAGGACATGAGTTATTTCGAGCAATTCCGTGTCGGGGAGCTGACCAGCCGGCTGACGGCAGACATCGAGAAATTGCAGTCGGCGTTTTCGGTGACCTTGGGAGAGTTTGTCCGGCAGATAGTCATTCTGGTGATCGGTATCGGCATCTTGATGTATTTTGCGCCCAAGCTGTCGCTGATCATGCTGGCAACATTTCCGGTAGTAGTCATACTGGCCATGATATTTGGGCGGATGCTCCGCAAGGTGGCGCGCAAACGCCAGAAAAAAATCGCCGAGGCCAATACCATCGTGGATGAGGTCTTTCAGGCCTTCACCACTGTCAAGGCGTATGCCAACGAATACTACGAGGAAATGCGCTACGCGCATTCGCTCCAGGATATCGTGCGCATCTCGCTGCGCTTTGCGCATTACCGGGGTGTGTTTTTCATTTTCATGATGCTGTTCCTCTTCGGCGGAATCTTTTTCGTGCTGATTCTGGGTGCTCTGTTTGTTGAGCGGGGCCAGATGCAAGTGGGTGACCTGTTTTCCTTCATCATTTACACCACCATCATCGGCACGGCGATCGCCGGCCTGGGCAATCTATACGCCGAGATAGCCGGTGCCATCGGGGCTACCGAGCGCATTTCGGAAATTCTACGCCGGGATATGGAAGTGCGTGAGACTCCGCTGCCGGAATCGGAAAAATTGCATTTCAAAGGCCATATCCGCATAGAGGACGTGCATTTCTCCTATCCGCGCCGTCCCGAAGTAGAAGTGCTCAAAGGCATCACCATAGACGTGCCCGCCGGTGCGAAAATCGCCCTGGCCGGGCAAAGCGGGTCAGGCAAGTCCACAATCATGTCCTTGCTGCTCCGGTTTTATGAGCCGACATCCGGCCACATTTACATGGACGGCAGGGACATAAAAGAATACGACCTGACCGCGTACCGTCAGAACTTTGCCATCGTCCCGCAAGACGTCGTGCTGTTTGGCGGCACCATCCGGGAAAATATCGCCTACGGCAAGCCCGGTGCCCATGATGACGAGATCATCGAAGCCGCCAAGCAAGCCAATGCCTGGCGCTTCATCCAGCAGTTTCCCGATGGTCTGGACACCGTTGTCGGAGACCGGGGCACCCGCCTGTCGGGTGGTCAGCGCCAGCGCATTGCCATCGCGCGCGCCATCCTGCGCAATCCCACCATCCTGCTGCTTGACGAGGCCACGTCATCTCTGGATGCCGAATCCGAAAGACTCGTCCAGGAAGCACTCGACCGGTTGATGGAGGGCCGCACCGCCATCATCATCGCGCACCGCTTGTCCACCATCAAGAACGTGGACAAAATCTATGTGATAGACAACGGGAAGGTAATCGAGTCCGGCACTCACAACGAATTGATTGGCATGCCCAACGGGACTTACCGGGCCTTAGCATCGCTTCAGTTCAGCCTCGCGGAATAATCGCTTTACAAAAACCTGTCGCGCTCTTCGGGCGTATTGGCATTGGCGATCCACTCTTGTTCAGGCAGGGGCAAGACTTCTACATCGGAATTGATCAGGACTTTGCGGGGGCAGGTGATGCCCTGGGAAAGGAATTTCAACAGCACCGGATAGGCCGACGGTTCCCATATCGTCACCAAAGGTTCCGGGAAGCCACTGGTATCATTGCGGAAGGCGGTGGCGATTTTACCACTTTGCCGGGCAGCGACCAGCCGCATTAAACCTTCTGCCGGCATCGCCGGCAAATCTACCGCCATCACCAGCCACGCGCGGTCGGGGTGGCGCCGGAAGGCCGACAGCAGACCGCCAAACGGGCCCAATTCCAGGAAAGTGTCCGGGAGCCATTCGTACGTACCGACCGGCTCTCCCGCCTGATCGGGACGCCCGGATATAAAGACGCGTTCGCAGAAGCCTGCCAACAGGTCGGCGACGTACTCGCGCTGGGGTTTGCCGTGATAGCGGATGAGTGTTTTGTCCTCGCCCATGCGGCGGCTCCGTCCGCCGGCCAGTACCAGCCCGTAAAGCGGGGGGGCGGCCGCTACGATGCGCTCACGCAAAAAGGCCGCGACAGCTTCGTAATCGTCCCAGTCCAGCACCGGCACATCAGGCACTTTGTCTTCCAAAAAATCATAGAGCGGCTCCCCATCCCGCGACAAAACAAGCACGACATCGGTCAGGCGGTCCAACTTCCCGGCAAGCGACTCGCGCTTGCGCGTATCAAGGACTACAATTTGTTGCAAACCCTTGTGATGGTTTCCATTGAGAATCACTGCATTAGCCTGTGCCAGTTCCGGTCGCCAGTGCCATTTATTCCAGGGCTTGCGCCGCAAGAGTTGGTATCGCTCCGATTGGAATTCCACTTGGGCGAAAAAGTGTCCTTCCTCCCCTTCCCCACCGGCATGGGCCGCATCCACATAAGCGATGGCATACGGTGCCAGGCGAGTGGCTATGGCCTTGGCCCAAGCGCGCACAGCGTCACAGGTGGTACCCAATACGGCCCATTCCAGGCGACCGAAGTCGCCCGTCCCCGGGCGACTAAACTTTTCATGACTTCCCATATTGTCAGGGTCTAAACTTCCAAAGTGGATAGGCGCTGCCCGCCGGGAAAAAGTCCCGGTCTTCGGGCAGTTCAAGAAATCCGTCAATTAGTGCGAGATTGGCCAGGTCACCGGAACCCTGTCCTTGCCGGGGGATGGCCCACAGGCAGCCGGTGTCGTCCACTTCCAATTCAACGGCTAGAAAATAGCGAAGTGGCGGTTCAAAAGTGAAATCGGACTTCAAGCGGGCGCGCAGGCGGGTCATGGGCTCCAGATGGAGGGATTTGCGGAGCCAGGGCAAGACGTACCGCAAGGTAGAGACATAAGTGCTGACGGGATTGCCGGGCAGGGCGAAGACCACCTTATCGCCTTTGGTACCGAACCAAAAGGGCTTGCCGGGGCGTTGGGCGACGCGGTGGAAGTGTTTTTGGACGCCGAGGGCGTCCAAAACTTTGGGGATGTGATCGTATTTTCCTTTGGAGACGCCGCCGCTCAGGATGATCAGGTCGTATTCGTCCAGCGCTTCGGCGAGGGTCTCCCGGATTTCTTCTTCCTTGTCATCGGCGTGCATGATGTCGGCACCGATGTGAAAGCTGCCGATGAGAGTGGCAACGGCAAAGACGTTGGAGCGGCGAATCTGGTGAGCCATGGGCGTCTCGTCAATATCCACCAGTTCGTCTCCGGTGGAGATGATGGCGGCTTCCGGCACTTCGAATACTTCCAGTTCGGATTTGCCGATGGTAGCGGCGATATTGATTTCGGCGGCAGTGATAATGCGGGGAGGCTTGACGATGACGCCGCCCTGGCGGCGGTCCATGCCCTGATGATGCACGTGGCGGCCCCGGGTGACTTTTTTGTCGGGATGAATGGTGGCCACACCATCCCGTATATCCAGCCACTCGTACTGAACGATGGTGTCGAAGCCGGGTGGCAACATGGCGCCGGTCATGATTTCGATGCAGTTTCCTTCTGTCTCCACGACTTGCGGTGGCGAGCCAGCCGCCTGCATACCGACGACGGGGAATTGGCGCTGGCCGGCGGCATAGTCGTCATAGCGAATGGCGATGCCGTCGTACATGACGCGGTCGAAGGGTGGGAAGTCGCGGTCGCTGACCAGGTTTTCGGCCAGCACCCGCCCCACAGATTCGGCCAACCAGGCTTTGGTGCGTCCCCAGGAACGGGTCTCATTCAGTATAATTCGGGTAGCTTCGTCAACGGTAATCATGGGGCAAAGGTACAACTTTACGGTCCAAGGTCCAAGGTCAACGGTCAACGGGAAGGATGGGTTGGTTTGCCAAGCCGGTGGGCCGGGCTGGGTTGGTTGGCAGGCTTGCCTGTCCATGGTTGCTACTGCTTGGCGGTTTCGAGTAGCTTCAGCCGCGGAAGCATGCGAGTGTGGGACGCCGTGCTGGCGCAGTCAGGCACACGCTCTCTTTACCTTTTGCCTTTGACCTTGGACCGTGGACCGTCTTTGGATGGTGGTTTGGCAAACCGCGTGGGCGCCT
>JALVEF010000103.1 GCA_027031185.1 Saprospiraceae bacterium | reverse complement strand
TGGTAGGTATCACTGACCAAGCTAACCAAGAGACTGTTACCTCTCTGCTCGACCTCGTTCGCATGGAGATGATTAGCTCTCTTGCTCGTGCTACTGAGAAAGCAATCATCATGGGAGACACCGGCTTCGCTGACGCCAACGACGTTCGCAAAGCTTTTGACGGTCTGCTGAAGTATGCTCTTGCTGCTGGTAACACTGTTGATAACGGTGGTGGTCAAGTCACTGCTCTGAACATCGCTGCTGCTCGTCGGAAGCTTGGGGTTTATGGTCTGAATCTGGCTGACCTTGTTATCATCGCTCCCGTTGATGTCGCCTATCAACTGCTTGAACTGCCTGAAGTTCTTACCTTCGACAAGTATGGTTCTAACTTCACTGTTCTTAAGGGAGAGATTGGCCGCATCTGGGGTATGCCTATCGTTGTGTCTGAGTACGTCTCTCACACTCTGAAGGCTGATGGTACCGAAGGTGTTGCTGGAACCGACGATAAGACTGCTGTCCTTGTTGTTAACAAGCAATACTTCGCTGTCGCTGACCGGGGTAACGTTGGTCTGGAGACCGAGCGTAAAGCTGTTAGCTCTACTACTCTGTACGTCTCCTACCGCGACCTTGACTTCAACAAGATTGCGCTGAACGCTACTCCTGTAGCAGCCCTCATCAACGTAGGATGATGAGTTAAGTTAGGGGAGCTCCCCTAACACAAATTAAAAAAGCCCCTGCAAGTTTCTCTACGTTGGGTCCACCTCCGCCCGCTAGAGAAACTTGCAGGGGCTTTTTTAATTTGTGCCTCTTAACTCCGATATACTTTCTATATCTCACTAAAAGGATAGACCACATGAAAGTTAAAATCAAATATACTGGCGCAGGCCTTGAGTCGAAAGGTATTTACTTTACAGCTGATAAGAATGATGGGTTGTATGATGTGGAGAAAGATGTTGCTGATTATCTACTGAATACTTTCCCAGACCATTTCATTATGATAGAGCGTGCAGTAAAAGAAGAGCCAACGAAGGAAGTAGAAGCTCCGGCAGAGAAAAAGAAGCCCGCCCCAAAGAAAAGGCAACCAAAAAAGACCACTAGTACTCCTAAGAAAGAGGGGTAATTCATAATGGAACAGGAGCTGCTAAATCTTTTTAAGAGCTACATTGATGTGGTAGACTCGGAGAAAGACGACTTGTTCTTAGAAATCCTTGCTTATGCAGAGGGCTTCATTTACGAAACCTACGGTGTAGCCATCTATAATAGAAGCGTACAAGATGTTTTAGTTCCTGCATACGGTAAGTATTCGTTGTATACAGCTGATGGGCATATCAGAACAATTTCATCTTTGCTTGTAGATGACAAACCGCTAGACCCAGCAACAGACGTTTCGTTTAAGAGAAACAAAATTACTATCAATAATCTCTTTACCCCTATTTATCCAACCTCTAAGGTGATTATTGATTACTCGGTTGGGTATGAAAATATTGATAGTATCCCTAAGGGATTATTGAACGCTCTCTTAATGCTGGCCAAAAAGATTTGGACTGATGCCTCGAAAGATACTGATATGTATTCTTCAATGAGTATTGACATCAAAGAAGGTGTTAGAGTTATTGAAGACCTGCCTGCGGTCGCGAAGCAAGCGTTAGATAGTCATAAAATATTCAGGCTGTAGTTATGGCAACTATTACTGGCTCCATTCATGAATTGAACAACCCCATTAAAGTTTGGAAAAACTTCCGGCTGGCTATTGAAAAAAACATCGAGTCCGGGGTTGATGAGTTCGTAAGACACGGACAAGAAATGATAGAAACGTGGCAGCGCCAAGTAAGGAAAGCCGTTGGCGTACAATTGCCAGACTCACAATGGCACAGCAGAAGGAATCCCAACAAGTTGTTTCCTTATAGAAACACCGGTCGCCAACAAGATTCTATCACGGGGCTTGTGCGTAAAAAAGCTACAGCCGCTGGAAACTTCTCCATTACTGCATGGGGAGAAATAGGTGTTCCTTATGCTTCATACACAAACGTCGGCAAGCCAGCACGACACGATGGCGCTACTCCGGGATGGGTTGGCTGGGTTGATGATGTCTTGTACGGCGATGGACGTGGAGGTATCATGTCGGTCTCTGATGTATTTGAGGCTATGTCCATAGAGAGGGTTATAATGAAGGAGTTCGAAGTATGAGACGTAGAATAGTTGATTCCATTGCAGATGACTTAGCTGCCGATGGTGCATTTAAGAAGGTCTATAAAAACATTGTTCCAGTATGGACTCAGGTTAAATCTTTCCCGGCTGTGGCAGTCATTTACGAATCAGAACAAAAAGATTTGGAGAATATGTCCAGCCGTGCTTGTTACTACGATGGTATAG
Source organism: Saprospiraceae bacterium (assembly GCA_027031185.1). Classification (GTDB taxonomy): domain Bacteria; phylum Bacteroidota; class Bacteroidia; order Chitinophagales; family Saprospiraceae; genus HyVt-613. The sequence continues at coordinate 2,310 of JALVEF010000103.1, read as the reverse complement.
TTCAAGTCTATATCTACAACAAACAACCAAAGACCCGTTACGACGATATATTAACGGACCTGATAGATGTAGTATACAAAATACTTGAAGATAACCAAGTGCTTTGTTGTGAGGTAATCAGTTCGGATGTCGCTAGCATGAAGCGTGAGGGCGGACTTATCCACCCGTACGCCGTTGCTGAGATTAAGGTAGTGGTTCGGTACAAACTGACTTTGTAACAACATAGGCAGTAAGTACCGATATAAAAGTAATTAATAAACACCCAACACAAAGGAAAGAATATGGCAATCTATCGAAGTAAAGGTGCGGTTTACGCTGTTATCCTTGAGACTACTTTTAACTCAGGCGGCACGTTCTCCGACACCGACGTTATTGAAGTAACTTCTGACACCAACCTAAAGCCAGAGGTTGATTCTATTGAGCGTAAGGCCGTTTGTTCCTCTTTCGTTGCTCAACCCAAAATTGCTGGTAAGGAGTCTGGTTCAGGAACCCTTGCTGTAGAGCTCATCCCTGATGCCTCTGGTGACCTACACGGGGCGCCTGTTCTACAAGTTGCTATGGGTATTCGTGAAGTTCCGGGTAACGGTACCGGAGCCTTCATTGGTTACTCAGATGCTGGTACTACTCCTGCCAATAAGATTTACGAAGCTCAGTCTGGAGAAACTGGAGAGGCCTTCCTGTACAAGCTGAACAAACCTTGTGGTACTCAAGAGTCTCTGGCTATTAAGCAGATGCTTGGTTGTGACACTGCTGACAGCCAGACCCTTCTATTCACGGGTGTTGTTCCTAACAGTGTAACTTTCGATTTCCCTGTTGCCGACATTGCAACTATCAGCTTTGATATCGGAGCTGCTGGGTTCTCAACTGCTTCTGGGGAAACTCTGCTGAACGGTCTGTGCCTTGACACTAACCCATTCGTTGGAAAGAATGCTGTGTTCACGGTTGATGGTCACTCTTACGAAGCCAAGGACCTTCAGTTCTCTATTGAGAACACAGTAAGTGACCGCGAGGCTATTACCTCTTCTGGTATTACTGAAAAGGCTATTACTGCTAAGTTGGTCAAAGGGTCTCTGACTATTAACTTCCAAGATTGGAGCGAGCTTGATAAATTCAAGAACAACCAAGATGCAGAGATTTACCTAGAGATGTCTTCTGGCACCCATAAGTTTGCTATCTACATTCCTCGTGCACGCTACACCTCTGTAGGTATTGAGGATGATGATGGTATTCTTGTTAACAAGATTGAGTTCGAAGCTACTGAAGACTCGACTCTCGGTGAAGCAATTCTGGTAGCACACCAGTAATAACCGCTATGAAAAGTTCCTTCAAGGAACTTTTCATTTTCTCCTCCTTCTTCTTCTTTTCTATCTCGATATAATTATTACAAACTAAACTTTAATTCTATTGGAGGTAATTTAACTATGGCTTTAACTGTATCTACTGCAAAGTCTCCTCAAACCTATGAGTATGTCCCACTCATTGAGCGTGGGGAAAAGAATCCGTTTACTGTAACGGTCCGTAGGCTGACACCGAAAGAGTTCTCTTTCATTGAAGATAAGATGGCTCGCATCAATCAAGACCAATCTGTCTCTTTTACTACTGGAACCTTTAACTGGGAAATTGTCAAGAAAGGTATTGTTGGGTGGACTAACCTACTTGACGAAGATGGTAAAGAGGTGAAGCCAGTAAAAGTAGAGGGCGGTATTGCTGATTCTTCGTTAAACTTGTTGCCTATGGATATCATTACAGAACTGGCAAATGTTATTGTAGGACTTACAAAAGACCCGGACAATGCTCACCTCTATTTAGCTGAAGACGAGACAGAAGAAGCTGAAGAAGGAAGCAAGGGTGCGAAAACTAAGGGCGACTAAGGGGTTGTATTTTTACACCCCCAAAGATTATATAAACAGCGGCAAAGTAACAGTAGCTTTCAGAGCTCTATCTCATAAAGAACTTTTAGTTATTGAGAACCTTGGCAGCGTCGAGGGTCGATACGCCGAAGCTAATCTTAGGGCTGTGGAATTTGCTGTAGAGTTTATAGAAAATGCTGTTGGGAATAAAGTCGAAGTTTCTTTGGTTGACCTTCCGTTAAAAGTTATTGAAGAGTTAGCTAATAAAATTTTAGAGTGCTCTGTTGTAACTCAAGATGAATATGATTTATTACAATCAAATTTGGAAATTTATTTTGACCCAACCTTCCAATCAGAGACGTGGCAGTGTGCTGTGTGTAGAGAGAAGAGGTTAGACAGGGTTAGGAATTGTGGCTTTCGCGGGGAAAAGGATAAAGACCCAGACTTTGTGGTTTATGTG
>JALVEF010000102.1 GCA_027031185.1 Saprospiraceae bacterium | reverse complement strand
CCAATTAGCGGGAAGCCATTTTGTTCGTGGATCTCAGGGATACGATCCACAATCCACTCCGATGTATTATGGCATCGCGCGCAGTTGGTACCAACGGTCTGACGGTGCACATCGGTATGGCATGAGGCACACTCGGCCGGCGTATTGGTAAAGATGAGTTTGGCGTGACAGCGACGACAGTCCACGGTTGTGTGGGCGCCGGTGAGTGGAAATTGCGTCTTTTGGTGGTTAAATTTGGGGCCGTTGCGATACTTCCAGCCGGTGGTGGCCGATGTGCGAATGTGCACACTGTCAGAGAAATACCAAGAGTCCTGCGGGATATCCCAGCTCTCATCATTGTGGCAATCGGCGCAGTCCATAGCAAAACCCTCGCCGTGGGGGGATTGGCCCCACAACTGACAGACGAAGCCTAAAAGGCATACAGCTATGAATGGCAGTCGCTGCACTTGGTTTTTCCGATTTTATAGACTACAACCGGTTTGCCATGACGATCTTCCGTCCAGTGGCAAGCCCGGCACTCAATTTCTTTGTGTTTTCCCCGGAGGGGAAATTTGGTTTTGTTGTGGTCGAAATCTGCGGGTGACCAACCGCTAGGCGAATGGCAACGCGCACAGTCCGTGGTCTCTTGGGAAGCGAACTGGCCGTCATGTACATCGGCATGACAGCCGGAGCAAGTTTTCTCAATGCCTTTGAAACGTTGCAAGTAGGTATCTCCCCCTTCTTGCTTGATAAAGTGGCATGTATGACAGGCGACATTTTTATGTTTTCCCTCCAAGGGCCAATCCGTCTTCTCATGCTCGAAGGACAAAGTAACCCAATTTTCAGGTGAGTGGCAAGCCGTACAGTCCTTGTCCGGATAGTACTTTGCATCCAATAATCCTTCGTGAATGTCTGTATGGCAGTCCTTGCATGCATCGCCGATATTTCTAAAAGTCCATCGTTTATTTTTTATATGACACTCGAAGCAAGCCACCGCTTCATGTGCACCTTCCAGAGGAAAATCCGTTTTCCGGTGGTCGTCTAAATCAAAAAAACTCAGATCAAATCCATCCTTGACCGAGTGACATTTGGCGCAATCCGGAGCGGTAGGTGGGGAGCCAAATTCTCCGCGATGATAGTCTTCATGACAGCGGTCACAACGGTCAAAGAGAAGCGGGTCAGTTAATTTTTTCTTATGGCATTTTTTACAATCCACCCCGACATGTTTGCCTTCCAAATGAAAGTCCGCCAAATCATGGTTAAACTTGCTGGTAGCTTTTTTGGACCCGAAGCCATTGACCGAATGGCACTGCACACAGTCGGTACCGAGCTTGCCATCATGTACGTCTTTATGACAGCTAACGCATTGATTTTCAGTCACTCCGCGCTTATCCTGAAAAATTTGTTTTGGGTCTTTGATGCGTTTGTGGCATTCAAAGCAAGAAACCAATCGATGCTTGCCACGCAGCTTAAAATGCGTCTGCGAGTGGTCAAATTTGCGCCTGCCGGAAAAAATAGAAAATGATTTTTCCGTGTGGCAGCGATCACAGCGTCCGGGCAGTTGTTTGCGGTGTGGATCCTTGTGGCAACTGACACAGTCATCAAACTTTAAGCCCGTGAAAAATTGAAATTTCTTTCCATTTTTAAAATCTTTTCTGTGGCACTTAATACATTTTACTTCGGTGTGCTTGCCTCTCAATTTATATTTTGCATCGTCGTGATCGAATTTTGGAGCAGGGCTGAATTTTTTTTCATTGTGGCATTTGGCGCAGTCATTGCCAAGCGTTTTTTGATGATAATCCTCATGACAGGAGACGCATTTGTCGCTCAATCCGAGGAAAGTTTTCTCTTTAAATTTTATTTTATTATTTGCGATATTGTCAGGTATGTGACATTTTCGGCAGTCGATTTGGCGGTGTGCGCCTTTGAGGGGATAGCCGGCCAAGTCATGGTCGAAATTCTTTTCGTCGAAGCGGATGAGTTGGAAATTGCGTCCATGGTGGTCATTGTGACACACGTAGCAATTCTTATTTCTGACCTCTTTGGATGCGTGATAGCCGCGTTTTTGGCGGATCAGGTTGCGGATGATCTTGTGGCAGTCCAGACACTTGGCGTTGGTGACCTTTTTGCCCAACTCATGGCATTTGGTGCAGTTGCTCAGGCCTTCGAGATCGGCATGGGGACGCGCCAACTTGCCCGGAGATAGCTGCGCAAACAGACCCGCCGACCCTACCAGTAGCAAAAGAACAATAACCGATATGTGCCTGCCGGTACAACGCATCAATCACTTGTGTTTTTTGACGATATAGCCAAATCGCTTGGTAATCTCGACGCCGGCATTTTTGAGAAATTTGGTGGGCAGTTCGCCACCGGCGAAGATATAGACCAGGTCATTGGGGAAGGTTTGGACAGAGCCATCACCCAACTTGAGATGGATAATATCCGGTTCGATTTGGACCAGGTTTGAATTATAGATGACGCGCAATTTTTGTGCTTCGATAGCCTGATGAATACGCTCCCGGTTTTTGGGCTTGATGCGGGAGAACTTATCCTTACGATAAGAAAGGATCACCTCATTCTGATCCATCAGGAGCAGAGCGGATTCTACGGCAGAGTCTCCGCCGCCGACAACCAAGATGCGCTTGTCGCGGATGTATTCGGCATCCAGGAGGCGGTAGGCGACTTTGGGAAGGTCTTCGCCGGGGACGCCGAGTTTTCGAGGCGTACCCCGGCGGCCGATGGCCAGCAGGACGTTATCCGTATGATAGGTTTTTCCGTCGGCAGTGACCACATTAAACGTGCCATCGGCGACGGGTTTGACGGTCTCTACCTTAGTTTGCTCAATAATAGGCAAATCATGCTCGCGGATCACTTTGGTCCACAGCCCGATCAACTCGTCTTTGGAGGTGTTATAGAGCTTGATTTTGCCGTAGAGGGGCAAGTCCATGGGCGCGGTCATCACGACTTTTGGACGCGGGAAGGTATAGACGGTCCCGCCGATGGAATCTTGCTCCAGGGTGACAAATTTCAGGCCGAGTTTGGTGGCCTGGAGACTGGCCGCGATACCAGCCGGGCCGGCGCCGACGATAACCAGGTCCAACTCTGCCTTCTTTTCTTTTTGGGCTTTGACGATGCAATCCACGGCTTGCCTGCCCTGCTCCACGCTGTTTTTGATCAAGCCCATGCCGCCCAGCTCGCCGGCGATGAAGATGCCGCGGATATTGGTTTCAAAGTTTTCGTTGACGTGGGGCAGTTCCACACCGCGTTTTTCGGTACCAATCCGCAGGGAGATGGCTTCGACCGGACAGTCGTGGAAGCAAGCGCCATGGCCAATACAGTTGGTGGCATTGATGACGGTGGCCTTGCCGTTGACAATGCCCAAGATGTCTTTTTCAGGACAGGCGGCGACACAAGCCGCACTTCCGATGCACAAGTTGAGGTCAATATATGGATGGAGAGATACGGGCTCAAACAATCCGGCTTCTTTGGCTTCGGCCACTTTTTTCTCCGTGATTTTGGACTTCTTCTTCAGCGTGCGCATATAGAAGTACACCGTGAGGCCGCACAGCAGCGCCACCACGGAATAGGTCAATACTTGCTCGATCCACACTTCCATCAAAAGATCCATTTATAGCCCAATGCCAGCGTCACCCCAATGTGAATGAGCACGATGACCAGCATGATCAGGGCAAAAGGCAAGTGGACGACATGCCAAAGCTTGAACAACTCCTGCATGCGTTCCAGACGCTTGATTTTCTGACCGAGCGCACGCTCTTGCCGGAAGGCATCCAGGATGAGTTTCCTTTCGGATCTGGTCAGCCCGGCGCGTCGGAGCAGGCCGGACACCACACGACTCTGGCGCCAACCGGACCAATACCCCGCAATGATACCGCCGGAGGGGACGTCTCCGGTAAGCAGTTCGTACAAGCGCTGGCGCACTTGCATAGGTGCACCGGACACCTTCTCCTCTACCTGCTGCGCCAGGCGGTTTTTTAGTTCTTTGACTTCATTGAGTCCCAACTCGCGCCCCTCGATGGTACGGGGGATCTGAATGTAAATAAAGCGCCCCACTACCCCACTCAACACCACCATGACCATAGACCAGAAGGCGACGGACACGATGCCGCCAAACTTAAAAGTCGTGTGAAACAGCACCAGTATCGGCCCCAGGGTACAGAGAAAGATGTGAAACTCCAGCAAATACTTAAGGCGGATAAAGCGGGAAAAAAGATTATAGCGCTTGCGCGCTATGTAGATGGCGACACCAAAAAGGATCATCAGGGTACCGATAATGCCCAATCCGTGTCCCATCGCACCACTGGGCTTAAACCAGTCGTTGTGGGGGTGAAAGTAGCGCTCCTCAATCGGTGTCCGGTAATAATCCAATCCAATGTAGGCGAGGTAAACAGTCACAGCCACCGTTATCAATACCATGGACCATACATAAATGGCGTGCAGCGTCTTTGTCATTTGCCCTTACCTTCTGAATCGCCTTGAACAAGTGTACCTTAAACAACTCCTACATTCAACGATAAATGTACGAAAAATCCATCGGGATGCATTGCCAACTTGCCGATATGTAAATTTTTTGACAAATCTCCACCGCCAAGAGCCGCCCCCGCTACTGCCTGCCCCCAGGCAGTAGCGGGGGCGGCCTCCCGCAGACCACCGGCCTAAATTAAGAGGCGCACGG
>JALVEF010000101.1 GCA_027031185.1 Saprospiraceae bacterium | reverse complement strand
TACCGATATAGCGGTTCCGCAGGAAGACTTTCAACGCGCCGAAGGCGCAAACTCAACGCGAAGCAATTTCAACAGCGCAGCTGTTTCAACGTCCCGCACTTACTTGCCCAAAGTGCGGGGCAAATAGCGCTCATCTTGCAAAAAGCATAAGCGGGAAGGGGCAAAGCCAAAATCAAGCAAAGCAAGTAAGTGCGGGATATTTTTCATTTTTCATTTTTAATTTTTAATTGCTCCCGCACTTACTTTTCCAAAGAGCGGGTAAAATGCGCTCATCCTGCATGAACCAAAACGCGGAAGGAGCCCGCCTTCATCCGGCAAAAAAAGTAAGTGCGGGAGAGCTCATCTGCCCATCAAGACCAACAAGACGGAAATATCCGCCGGCGAGACCCCACTGATGCGCGACGCCTGCCCGATATTTCGAGGCCGGATACGCTGCAATTTTTCGCGCGCTTCGGCAGACAAGGATTCGATTTGCATATAATCCAGGTCTTCCGGCAGGCGTACCCGCTCCAGTCGTTTGAGCTTTTCGACCATTTCCTGCTCCTTTCGGATATAGCCCTCGTACTTGAGCGCTATCTCGGCCGCTTCGACAAATTCCGCATCAAAACCGGACAAGAAAGCATCCAACTCGGGCAATTGCCGGCGCAAATCGTTTAGCTTCACATGCGGACGGAGCAAGACCTTGTGCGCTTTCATCTTTTGCGCCAGCGGAGCCGAACCGATGGAATGGAGATAGTCGTCCACCTGGACCGGGCCGACGGAGTATTGGCGAAGATAGGCGCTGATCTGCTCCATCGCCTTTTCTTTTGCCCGGACTCGCGCCATGCGCGCGTCCATGCCGCGCACGCCCAACGCATGCGCAAGCGGAGTCAGGCGCAGGTCGGCGTTGTCTTGGCGCAGCAGAATGCGGTACTCGGCGCGGGAGGTAAACATCCGGTACGGCTCATCGGTACCCTTGGTGACCAGATCGTCAATGAGTACACCGATGTAAGCCTCGGAGCGTGACAGGATAAAGGGCGGACGCTCCCGGATCGCCAAGGCGGCATTGAAGCCGGCAACCAGGCCCTGGGCTGCCGCCTCTTCGTAGCCGGTGGTACCGTTGATCTGACCGGCGAAGTAGAGATTTTCCACCAGGCGGGTCTCCAAAGTGGGCTTGAGCTGCACCGGCGGGAAATAGTCATATTCGATAGCATAGCCCGGGCGCAGCATCTTGGCGTTTTCAAAGCCCGGAATGCGGCGCAAGGCACGATACTGCACGTCTTCGGGCAACGAGGTAGAAAAGCCGTTGACGTATATCTCCATCGTCTCCCACCCTTCCGGCTCTATAAAAAGTTGGTGCCGGTCCCGGCCCGCAAAGCGCTCCACCTTGTCTTCAATGGACGGACAATAGCGCGGGCCCACACCTTGTATCCGCCCCGTAAACATCGGCGAACGGTCAAATCCCTCTTTGAGAATATCATGTACGACAGGCGATGTGTAAGATATATAGCAAGGGCGCTGCGCCTTCAGGGGCGGCGTGTCCGTAAAGGAAAACTTGCCCGGATTCTCGTCACCCGGCTGCACGTCCATTTTGTCAAAATCCAGTGTGCGCCCGTCCACGCGCGGCGGCGTGCCCGTTTTCATACGGCCGGATTCAAAGCCCAGGCTCACCAGTTGTTCGGTCAAGCCGGTGGCGGCCTTCTCTCCTACCCGCCCGCCGCCAAAGCGCTTTTCGCCAATGTGGATGACGCCATTGAGAAATGTGCCGTTGGTCAGGATGACTTTCCTAGCCTGTATCTCCAAGCCCAGGGCCGTGCGAACGCCATAGGCGCGCCCGTCGCGCACCAGAATGCCCGTCACCATCTCTTGCCAAAAGTCTATCAGCGGATGGGCTTCCAGCATCAGCCGCCATTTCCAGCTAAAGCGCATCCGGTCGCTCTGCGCCCGCGGGCTCCACATGGCCGGCCCCTTGGAGCGGTTCAGCATCCGAAACTGAATCATGGTATGGTCAGTCACAATGCCGGAATATCCTCCAAGTGCATCTATCTCGCGCACGATTTGCCCCTTGGCCACACCTCCCATGGCCGGATTACACGACATTTTGGCAATGGTCTCCAGATTCATGGTCACCAAAAGCACCCGCGCACCGAGATTGGCCGCCGCAACGGCGGCCTCACTACCTGAATGGCCGGCTCCCACCACGATGACGTCATACGTAGGAAACATAAGTGCTCAATTGCTACGAATGGGAAACAACAAAAAGGGCAAACGGTTGGCTTCCAATCAGTCGCCCCATCGGAAGCCGTCATGATCGAATCCGGCCAGACGCAACACGCGCTCGACGACGGTACGCGCCAGCGCCCGGACTGTTTCCGGTTTGGAATAATAGGCCGGCATGGCCGGACAAATCACGGCACCGGCATCGGCCAGGACGGCCATATTTTTCAGATGGATGGCGGACAACGGCATTTCGCGCGGTACCAAAACCAGCCGCCGGCGTTCCTTTAGCATCACATCCGCTGCACGCAATATCAGGCTGTCCGAAATTCCGTGAGCCATACGCCCGATCGTCCCCATGGAAGCCGGGATGACAATCATCGTGTCGTAGTGCGCCGAGCCGGAGGCAAACGGCGCAAAAAAATCGTCATTGTCATAATAGTCCATGGCAGCCAGCTGCGGCGGGGACTCGCCCAACTCCCACTCCCACGTGATGCGCGCATTGCGAGAAAAGACCACGCCGACCCGCTCCCATTCATCGCGTCGCCCGGCCAGGGCACGCAAAAGCAGGTCGGCATAAATAGCACCGCTGGCCCCTGTCACCGCCACCACCAGTCGTCTCATAAAACCTGTTTTACTACGGCTCCAAGATAGATAAAATTCGACCGCGGGAACGGAGCTGTATATCCTCTGGCCCCGAAAGGCCGCATACCGGCCCCGGGGAAATGTATCCGGCAAGACAAATGTCCGTTTTTTTGCATACCTTTGCCCTGTGGAACCACTTCTTTTTTTTAAACAAAACAATAGCAAAAATGAGAAAGACCACGCTGATTCTCTTGCTCGCGTTTCTTGTATCCGGTCTGACACTGTCCACCACTGCTTGTAAGCGGGCAGCCGATGCAGCCAAGAACGCCGCCGAAACTACAACCAACGCAGCCCAAAAAGTAGGCGAAGCCGCCGGCAATGCTGCCGAAGCTGCTAAAGACGCCGCCGGCAATGCCGTGGACAAAGCAGGTGAAATGGCCAAAGACGCTGCTGAAGCCACCAAAGACGCCGCCGGCAATGTCGTGGACAAAGCAGGTGAAGTCGCCAAAGACGCCGGCAATGCCGTCAAAGAGACTGCAGAAAACGCTGCCAAAGCAGCGGGCGAGACCGTCGAAAAGGCCGGCAAAAAACTGAAAGATGCCGCCGGCAACTGATTGAATACCAAATGAAACACAGCCGGCTCTCTCGCGGGAGCCGGCTTTTTTTTTGCGCGTCGGCAGCGCATAGGTAAGCCTTTCAAACGCTGGCCGATGTGCACCCGCCTGCGCGCACATCGGCTCACGACCAGAAATAAGGGGAATGGAGCAGACAAAAAAACGGCCGGCACCCTCTAAGTGAGATGCCGGCCGCTTACGTCGTGCTGCGATACACCGGTAATCAGCTGTTTTGGGCTTTTTGATTCCGGTATATGGCCCTGAGCTTTTGGGCACGACGGCGCACAGACGGTTTGATATATTCCTTACGCTCGCGCAGCTCGCGCAAAATACGCGTATTGCGGTATTTCCGCTTGTAGCGTTTGAGGGCTTGCGAGATAGACTCGTTGTGTTTTACTTCAACAATCAGCATAGACTCTGTTGTGCGTTGCAAAATGGAGCGCAAAGGTAGTGATTTTTGCTTTTTCGCGCAAGCTGGCTAGACTTTTTTACAAAAAAACCGCCTATTTCGCTCAAAACGACAATGTGAGCGTAGAAAAACGTTTGTATATGGGATTTGAGTGGATTAAGGCGAAATTCCCCTACATTTGTGATACAGCAAATCATTTGAATGAGAGTTTACTGCACGATTTTCTTTTTCGCATTGATTTTCATTGGCCGGATGGCCGGACAGGAGGTGACACCGGACGCCATCCAATTTTCGGGCTTTGTGGTGACCACTGACGGCGATAGCATCAGGCCCGTACCCTATGCCACCGTCGGCGTGGCCCACACCCCGCGCGGTACATACGCCAACTATGCGGGGTTTTTCTCATTGGTCGTCCGCCCGGGCGAGACGGTCGTGTTCTCGGCCATTGGGTTCAAGACGGCGAAATTTACCATACCGGACACCATCCGGCATTTGACCTTCCACTACATCCAATACTTGGAGACGGACACAATTATGCTGCCTGAGGCCACCGTCTATCCCTGGCCCAGCAGGCGCTTTCTCAAACAAGAGTTTTTGGCGCTCAATGTCACCAACGATTTGCAAGTCCGCATCCAGGAAAATCTCATGAAAGAGACCATGGACAATCTCCGCATCGGTTTGGCCTATGATCCCAAGGAGACCAGCCGCATTGTCCTGCGCGAAACCGGCGAAAAGGCATATTACATGGGCCAGTTACCGCCGCATTATATGACCATCCTCAATCCCAGCGCCTGGTACGCCTTTTTCAAAGCCATCAAAAACGGAGTATTCAAAAAGGACAAGAAATAGTCTCACTCCACCAAAACACCACGACT
>JALVEF010000100.1 GCA_027031185.1 Saprospiraceae bacterium | reverse complement strand
CGCATAAGCGATTTCGTGCCCGGGCGGAGGAAGAGCGGCTGCTGGCCGATGCCTATGCTGCCCGGCAGGAGGCGCTGGTGGACCGGATGATGCGTGAGCTGGAGACGTACCGGGCAGAATATGAGCGCGCCCGCCTGGAATATGAGTTGGCGCAGCGACAACTGGATGTGACGAAGCCCGCTTATGATGTCTTGCTGGCGGAGTACAGTTCCAAAAATCATCGGTTCGAGGACTTGATGAATCTGCAAAACCAAATGATCAATTACGAACTGCAGGCGGACGTGGCGATGGTGCGCACGTACCTGATCAAGGCCAAGCTGGCCCGCTTGACGGATTTTTGATAACCGTGAAAATCTCCATACCATGAAAGGATACACGAAATATCTGGCGCTCGGATTTGCCCTGCTGACGGGGCTTTTCATTGGGTGGATTGTTTTCGGCTATGGTAAGTCAAAACCGGCTGCTGCGGAGGCGCACGTGCATGCGGATGAGGCGCCCGGTCAAGTGTGGACGTGTTCGATGCATCCGCAAATCCGGCGGGACGGGCCGGGAAAATGCCCGATCTGCGGGATGGATTTGATTCCGTTGCAAACGGATGATGCTGATGAAGCGGTGTTGACGATGACGAGGACGGCGATGCGGCTGGCGAACGTGGAGACGACGATTGTGGGCTATGACAGCTTGCGCCCGGATGATGTGCTGAAATTAAACGGGCGGATGGAAGCTGATGAGACGCAGTCTGCTAATCTGGTGTCTCACATTCCGGGCCGCATTGAGAAGTTGCTGGTGAGCTTCACGGGGGAACCGGTGCGTGCCGGTCAGAAGATCGCGGAGCTCTATTCGCCGGAGTTGATCACGGCTCAAAAGGAATTGCTGGAGGCGGCCAAACTTCGGGGTATCAATGATGGTCTGTTGACGGCGGTGCGGCAGAAGTTCAAATACTGGAAGATAGGCGATGACTTCGTGGAGCGGGTGCTGAAGACCAAGCAGATTCAGGAGACGTTTGACTTGTACGCTGATCATGGTGGCGTGGTGCTGAAAAAGCATGTGTCGGTGGGAGATCACCTGATGGCGGGTCAGGTTTTGTTTGAGGTGCAGAATCTGCACCGGCTATGGGCGGTGTTTGACGTGTATGAGCCGGACCTGAAACGCATCCGTACCGGCCTGGCGGTGCGCTTTACTACTTCGGCATTGCCGGGACGCAGCTTCCGTGGGCGGATTTCCTTTGTGGATCCGGTCATTGATCCGGCGACGCGGGTAGCGCACATCCGTGTGGACGTGCCGAATAGATCCGGCTTGCTGAAGCCGGAGATGTTTTTGCGTGGTGAGGTGTTTTTGCCGCAGCGAAGGCGGAACGGACTGGTGGTGCCGCGGACAGCGGTATTGTGGACGGGTGAGCGGTCGGTGGTTTATGTCAAGCTACCGGATCGCAAGGCGCCTTCATTTGTGCTTCGTGAGGTGGAGCTGGGTGATGCCGCCGGGGACGGCTATGTGGTGCTGTCCGGTTTGGAAGCGGGCGAGGAGGTGGTGACGCGCGGGGCGTTTATGGTGGATGCGTCGGCGCAGTTGGAGGACCGGCCGTCTATGATGAATTATTAAGTCAATGATGAATTGCCCCGCACTTACTTGCTTTGCTTGTTTTTGGCTTTGCCCCTTTCCGCTTATGCTTTTTGCAAGATGAGCGCTATTTGCTTCGCTTTTGGGGCAAGTAAGTGCGGGACGTTGAAATTGCTTCGCGTTGAAATTGTTGGCACGTTGAATCGCGGGACGTTGAAGTTGTCCCTGGCGGGACGTTGAAATTGCTTCGCATTGAATATTGGGTGTTGAATCGTTTGGGGTATGTTTCGACGGCTGCATAGAAACTGGGCAAAAGGCCATTTGGGTTTTGCTTTTATTATGCAAGGGCAGCAATTCTACCCATTCATTCAACAAATTCTTTCAGGACACAAAAAAGGCTGCTCGGGCGAGCAGCCTTTTTTTGTGGGTATTCAATTCAGTTAGAGAGATTAGCGATTCTTGAGCAGGTCGCGAATCTCGGTGAGGAGGACTTCTTCGGCTGGTGGCGGAGCCGGGGCTTCTTCCTCTTTCTTCTTCATGCGGTTGATGGACCTAACGACCATGAACATGACGAAGGCGACGATGATGAAGTCAATCAACGCGGCGAGGAAGGAACCGTACAGTACCGCACTCTCGGGTATGGCTGCCTGTACCACATTGCCGGCGGCGTCCTTAACTTCGGGGACGCCGGCTTTGAGGACATACTTGAGTTTGTCCAGCCCCTCGGTGTTGAAGATGAGCCCGATCAGTGGCGATACGATTCCGCTAGTAAACGCGGAAACGACTTTCGCGAAGGCAGCACCCATGACAAAGCCAACAGCGATGTCCACCAGGTTGCCCTTCATGGCAAATTCCTTAAACTCCTTGAGCATAATTGTTCAGTTTTGTTTATTGTTGGCAAACGATTAAAGGTGACCGGCACACCATCGGAGTGTAGCCAGCTAAATCGTTTGCTTTTGATGTCACAAATGTAGGAAAATATTTATTTGTAACTATCAGAAACGCGTTTGTTTTTGTGCAAAAGTGCTTTGTAACTGTTTAGGTACCCGCTGTTTTTGCGCTAAAATGCCCTTTTTGCACCTACCTTTGCCAAAATTTTCTCATGTAGCGCTGCTACACATCGAAAATTTTAGCTTCGGTAGGCACAAAAATGCCTATTTTATCCCTAAAAACAGGAGCACCTAAACAGTTACAGTGCTTTTAAGTCGCAAACTTCGGCTTATTTGGCCATCTCCTGGCGGATTTTGTTGAGGGCAGAACCGGCGCGTACCCATTCGATTTGCTGGGCGCTGTAAGTGTGATTGACCTTGAACTTGTCTTTGGTGCCGTCAGCATGCTTGAGGACGACGGTGAGGGGTACGCCCGGGGCAAACTTGCTGAAACCGACGATGTCCACGTAGTCGTCCTGACGGACTTTGTCATAGTCCTTCGGATTGTCGAAGGTCAGGGCGAGCAAGCCTTGCTTTTTGAGATTGGTCTCGTGGATGCGGGCGAAGGACTTGACGATGACGGCTTTGACACCGAGGAAGCGGGGCTCCATGGCGGCGTGTTCGCGGGAGGATCCTTCGCCGTAGTTTTCTTCGCCGAATACGACAGTGCCGATGCCGTGGTCTTTATAGATTCTGGCGGACTCGGGGACAGGCATGTATTTGTTTTTGACGAGGTTGAGCACCTTGTTGGTCTCGTCATTGAAGGCATTGACGGCACCGATGAGGAGATTTTGGGAGATGTTCTCCAGGTGACCGCGATAGACGAGCCAGGGGCCCGCCATAGAGATGTGGTCGGTGGTGCATTTTCCCTTGGTCTTGATCAGGACGCGCATGTTTTTGAGCTGATCGGCGGTGATCGGCTCAAACGGTTTGAGTAGCTGGATGCGTTTGGAGTCCTTTTTGACCTTGATTTGGATGTTGGAGCCGTCTTCTTTGGGAGGGATGTATCCCGGGTCGTCCACGGCGAAGCCGCGGGGCGGGAGTTCTTTGCCGACGGGCGGGCTGAGTTTGACTTTGCGTCCCTTTTCGTTGAGGAGTTTGTCTGTAAGCGGATTGAAGGTCAGGTCGCCGGCGATGGCCATGGCCGTGACGATTTCGGGGGATGCGACAAAAGCGAAGGTGTTGGGGTTGCCGTCGTTGCGTTTGGCGAAGTTGCGGTTAAATGATGTGATGATGGAATTTTTCCTGTTTGGATTGCGCATGTGTCGGTCCCATTGGCCGATGCAGGGGCCGCAGGCGTTGGCGAGGACGAGGGCACCGAGGTTTTCAAACTCTTTGAGTAAGCCGTCGCGCTCGACGGTAAAGCGAATCTGCTCGGAGCCGGGGGTGACGGTAAATTCGGACTTGACGCGCAGGTGTTTCTTGACGGCTTGTCGGGCGACGGAAGCGGCCCGGGTGATGTCTTCGTAGGATGAGTTGGTGCAAGAGCCGATGAGGCCGACTTCGAGTTTTTGCGGGAAGTCGTTTTCTTTTACGGCCTTGGCGAATTTGGAGATGGGCCAGGCGCGGTCGGGCGTATAAGGTCCGTTGATGTGGGGTTCCAGCTTGGAGAGGTTGATGTGGATGACTTGATCGAAGTACTTTTCGGGATTGGCATATACTTCGGGGTCGCCGGTGAGGTCTTTTTTGATCTTATTGGCCAGTCGGGCGACGTCGGCGCGGTTGGTGGCGCGGAGGAAGCGTTCCATGCCGGCGTCATAGCCAAACAGGGAGGTGGTGGCACCGACTTCGGCGCCCATGTTGCAAATGGTGCCTTTGCCGGTGGCGGAAATCCGCTTGGCGCCCGGGCCGAAGTATTCGATGATGGCCCCGGTGCCGCCCTTGACGGTGATGAGGCCGGCGAGATGTAAGATGACGTCTTTGGCGGAAGTCCATCCCTTGAGACTGCCGGTGAGCTTGACGCCGATGAGTTTGGGCATTTTGAGCTCCCAGGGCATGCCGGCCATGACGTCCACGGCATCGGCCCCGCCGACGCCGATGGCCACCATACCCAGGCCGCCGGCATTGACGGTATGGGAGTCGGTACCGATCATCATACCGCCGGGAAAGGCGTAATTTTCCAGGATGATTTGGTGGATGATACCGGCGCCGGGCTTCCAGAATCCAATGCCGTACTTTTGGGAAACGGTGTAGAGGAAGTCATAGACT
>JALVEF010000099.1 GCA_027031185.1 Saprospiraceae bacterium | reverse complement strand
CTTTTCGGTGAATCGTGTTTTTTTAGACAAGCCTAACATTTTTGTTTTGGTCATCTAATAAGCTGCCGATGCATTCACCATCCGAAGAGAACTATCTCAAGGCACTATTCGCCCTCGAATACGACGGTGCCCGTCCCGTCAACACCAACTTGCTGGCGGCACGGCTCAAGACCAAGGCGTCCTCGGTCACCGATATGGCCCGAAAATTACAGCAAAAGAAACTGGTCCACTATCGCAAGTACCGCGGGATGCGGCTGACCGCCGGCGGCCGCAAAGTCGCCTTGGACGTACTCCGCAAGCACCGGCTCTGGGAGACCTTTCTCGTGCAAAAGCTCAACTACCGCTGGGACGAAGTCCACGAAATCGCCGAACAACTGGAGCACGTCCGGCACAAGGACCTCATTGACCGGCTCGATGCCTTTCTGGGATTTCCCGCCACCGATCCCCACGGCGATCCCATCCCCGACCGCCGCGGCGTCCTGCGCATGCCGGACAGTTGCCCGATCACCGTCTGCCGTCCGGGCGACCGCATCCGCATCGTGGGGCTGCGGGACAGTTCCGACGAACTGCTGCGCTTCCTCGACCGCAAGACACTCCGCATCGGCGACACACTGACCATCCGCGCCATTGACGACTACGACCGGTCGGTCCGTCTCACCGGGGAAGACAAAGACATCACCCTCTCCGCCCTGGCCGCCGGGAAAATTCTCGTCGAAAAGCTATGAGACCCGTCTGGACCCATATCATCATCGCCCTGTTGGCTGCCACCATCACCGGCCTGGTCCTGCGCCGCCGGCGCCGTCATCCGCGCATTGTCATCGAAGACATTCTGAAATGGCTCTACCACCATGACACAGACGATGCGGCCGGGGTAGCCGCCCGCATCCGCCGGGAACTGGGCATCCGGCCCCGCGTCTTGCAAAAGGCACTACAAGCCATGGAAGCCGAACAGCTCATCCATACCGGCCCGAAGGGTCGGTCAACTCTCACCCAAAAAGGCCGGGACTATGCGCTCAAAATCATCCGGATTCACCGCCTTTACGAGAAGTATCTGGCCGAAAAGACCGGATTTCACAAGCGCGAGTGGCACCACCTGGCCGAAAAGATGGAGCACCGCCTATCTTCCGATGACGTCCACACGATGGAGTCCGTGCTGGGTTATCCTGTTTTTGACCCCCACGGCGACCCCATCCCGACTGCCACCGGCGAATTGGCCGCCATTCCGGGCCGTCCGCTGGCTGAACTGCATTCGGGAGACAGTGGCCAGATCGTTCACATTGAAGACGAGCCGCCCGCACATTACGACCAGATTTTACAGGCGCACATCCACATCGGGTCCGGGATACAGGTGACCGGCCGGACGGATAGCGAGATTGTGTTCACCGCCGAAGGCATCACGCACCGCCTGCCACTGGCCGTTGCACAAAACATCACCGTCCACACCAAGCCGGACACGGATCAGCCGCCGGTCATCAGGCTGTCGGCTCTCCCGCCGGGCCAAACTGCTACGATTGCCGGCATATCGAGAGAGTGCAGGGGACAGACGCGAAGGCGTCTGTTGGATCTCGGATTCGTACCGGGCGCCACGGTCCGCATTGCATTGGACAATCCACTCGGCGATCCCATCGCCTATTTGATCAAAGACACGGTCATCGCACTCCGCCGCGATGAAGCCGACAAAATTCTCATCACGCCATGACCGGGGAACCGCTGCATACCACGCACGACTGTGCTTCTTGTCCGCAAGCCACGATGGCCCATCTCCAAAAGCTCGGTGTAGAGACACGGGGCTTTGACTTCGTCGTCGCCCTGGCCGGCAACCCCAATACCGGCAAGAGCACCGTATTCAATGCGCTCACCGGGCTCAAGCAGCACACCGGCAACTGGCCGGGCAAGACTGTCACCCGCGCCGAAGGTGCCTTTGTTTTCAAAGACAAAAAATTCAAAATCATTGACCTGCCGGGCACTTACTCGCTCCTTTCCACTTCCAAAGATGAAGAAGTCGCGCGCAACTTCCTCCTCTTCGGCCGTCCCGATGTCACCGTCATTGTCGCCGATGCCACCCGTTTGGAACGCAATCTGAACCTGGCGCTTCAGATTCTCGAGATTACCGACCGCGCCGTCCTGTGTGTCAATCTGATGGACGAAGCCCGCCGACACGGCATCCGCGTGGATCTGCGTGCCTTGGCGCGCCGGCTGGGCGTTCCCGTTGTGGGGACCAGTGCGCGCTACTTGCAGGGCATTCCCGAACTGCTCGAAGCCATCTACGACGTGGCCACCGGCAAAGTCCGCTGCAAGCCCCACCGCATCCAAAGCCTTCCCCCGCACATTGAAAAGGCCGTTCGCACATTGAGCCAAAAGATCGAACAGCAGTTTCCCGGCCTCCCCAACAGCCGGTGGATTGCCTTTCGCCTGCTCGAAGGCGAGACCGGCATCATTGAAGCGCTTAAAAACCAAATGTCCGGATGAATCGCGAAGACGACCTGGTAAAACTGGCCCGGCAGCTGCGCTGGCAATTGGGCGAAAACTTCCACGACAAGCTGGTAGAAGGCATCTACGCCGATGCGCACCAAATCGTGCGCGACGCGGTGCAGCGGCAAGAGAGCGGCGCCACGCCACTTGACATAAAGATAGACCGCATCGTCACGAGTAAGCGTTTTGGTTTTCCCATTATGTTTGCCTTGTTGGCGCTTGTCCTGTGGCTCACGGTAGTGGGTGCCAACTACCCATCGGCCTGGTTGCACGAGCTGTTGATCGGAAAGTTGTACCCCTTGCTCCACGCTGCCGCCGGTCGCTTGCACCTGTCGCCTGGATTGGCGGGCATGCTCATTGACGGCATGTACTTGTCCACGGCCTGGGTCATCTCCGTCATGCTACCGCCGATGGCGATTTTCTTTCCACTTTTCACCCTGCTGGAAGACCTTGGCTATTTACCACGCGTGGCCTTCAATCTGGATCGCGTTTTCCGCGGTGTAGGCGCACATGGCAAGCAAGCGCTCACCATGACGATGGGCTTTGGTTGCAATGCTGCCGGTGTGATCGCCACGCGCATCATTGACAGCCCGCGCGAGCGTCTGATTGCCATTATCACCAACAATTTCTCGCTTTGCAACGGCCGGTGGCCGCTGCAAATCCTGCTGGCCACCATCTTTATCGGTGCGCTGGTACCGGCCCAATGGTCGGGCCTGGCAGCTATGGCGGCCGTCGTCGGCATTGCCATGCTCGGCATCGCCTTTATGTTTCTATCCTCCTGGCTACTGTCCCGCACCGCGCTCCGGGGCGAGGTATCTTCTTTTCACCTGGAACTGCCCCCTTATCGCCCGCCCCGGATATGGAAGACCATATACACCTCGCTGATGGACCGGACGCTGATCGTTCTGTGGCGCGCCATCATTTTTGCGGCGCCTGCCGGCATATTGATTTGGGTGGTCAGCAACATTCAAATTCATGGCGTTCCCCTCGCTGCCCGGATCACGGACGCACTGGACCCCATAGGTTGGTGGATGGGACTCAACGGCATCATCCTGCTGGCCTATATCATCGCGATCCCGGCCAACGAGCTGGTTATCCCGGCTATTTTGATGCTCACCGTACTCATCCATCACCACACTGCCGGCGTGACCCTCTTTGAACCCGGGCAGACCACACAGGTCGCCACCCTCCTGCGCCAGAATGGCTGGACCCTGCTCACGGCCGTCAATCTGATGCTATTCAGTCTTCTCCACAATCCGTGCAGTACGACCATTTACACGATTTACAAGGAGACCGGCAGTGTAAAATGGACCGCCATGGCCGTCCTCCTGCCTTTGTTGCTCGGTATTCTTATCACCGTGCTTATCGCTTTTTTCTGGCGGTTGTAAGCAAGAACACCGGCAGACAGATGTCGTGAATGGGCGCGGATGGGGCGGGTATCCGGTGGAGTAGATCATTTTTGCTGTCGTGCCAGACCGGTGCCCGCTTTTGTGTGGTGCTTCATCTAAAATTAAAACAGGCTCTAATCTAAAATTCTACCGACATGGAAGTTAGCATCCATAATAATGCCACTAGTATATGTCATTAAAAGTTCAGGACAATTAGCCATCTTTACACTAATTGGACCGACCCACCCATATTGTTTATCCAACTTTTTAAGCGCTTCTAAAACCGGTTTATGATATTTTTTTTCCAGAAAAACATCCATAACGGACAAGATATTTCTACCGACCAAACATTTCGTAGAAATATAGAATCGGATGTTCTCATACGTCACATATTTCCCGTCATTTTTTTGTCCAAATAAAAAATCTCTGGACTCGCCTCGTATTTCGGCGTATCTCCATATAGTCGCTTTCCATGGGTCATCGGGGGTTACAGGTGAATAACCTGGGGTTATTACATTCTTCATATACCAAATTGCCTGATCACAGTCAGCCACTCTATTTTCCAGATAAAGAGACGGATCAATTATGCCCTTTATCAATATTTCATCAGAGGCTTTATCCTTTTTATTATCAGCCTTTTCAGGCAGTCTCGAAACGCTCTTCTCAACCGGGCGATGACAACAGCCCGAGACAACAAACAGAAGCACGAAAAAGAGTAGAATCCGGATTTTCATCGGTGAAGTATTTTTGTAACTGTTTAGGTACCCGCTGTTTTTGCGCTAAAATGGCCTTTTTGCCCCTGTTTTGCCTTGTAACTGTTTGAGCACCCCTTGTTTTTGCGCTAAAATGGCCTTTTCG
>JALVEF010000098.1 GCA_027031185.1 Saprospiraceae bacterium | reverse complement strand
TCATACCCGGCCAGAAGGCCAAGGGCACAAACGCCGCGAGCGTGGTAGCCGTAGAGGTAATAATCGGAATGGCCACTTCGCCGGCTCCGTATTTGGCGGCGTCCACCGACGAATAGCCTTCCTGACGGTGGCGGTAGATATTTTCAATCACCACGATACCGTTGTCCACCAGCATGCCCAGGGCCATAATCATCCCAAAGAGAATGACCATATTCATGGTGTATCCCAGCGCCGAGACAATGATGAAGCCGAGCAACATGGAAAACGGGATGGCTATGCCGACAAAAGTGGCATTGCGCAGGCCGAGAAAAAACAAGAGCACCAGGACGACGAGCAACATACCGAAGATGATGCTGTTTTCCAGATTGGATACCTGGCGGCGCGTGTGAATGGACTGGTCGTTGAAAATTCGCGCTTGGAGTCCTTCGGGGAATACTTCGGCCTTGGCCTTTTTCACAAGAGCCTTGACCTTGTCGGATGTGGACAGCAGGTTGGCGCCTTTGCGCTTGATGATGTCCAATGAAATGACCGGCAGGCCGTTGGAGCGGGCGATGCTCTTGGGCTCCTGATAGCCAAAGGACACATCGGCGATATCCCGCAAATACACGGGGCTGTCGTGTTCACTCTTTACGATCAGGTTGCGAATTTCATCCACAGACTTAAACTGACCCAGCACGCGGATAGAACGCCGGAAATCATGGGCCTTGATCTCCCCGCCGGACATGGTCATATTTTCGCGGGCGATGGCCATTTCGATATCACGGAAGCTGATTTTACGCGCCTGTGCCTTGTACAGGTCCACGTCAATTTTGACCTCGCGGTCACGGGCGCCTTTCAAATTGACGTCGGAGACTTCCGGCAGGTCCTCGATCTCGTCTTGCAAATACTCGGCAAAGTCTTTGAGTTCGTCGTTGCTGAAAGCGCCCGACAGGTTGACGGTCATGATGGGGAGCTGCGTCAGGTCCACGTCAAAGACGTTGGGGTCCGCCTTGAGGTCATCGGGCAAGTCGGACTTGGCCTTGTCCACGGCATCTTTGACCTTGCGCAAGGCATCGTCAATGTCCTCGTCTGTACTGAACTCGGCAATGATGGAAGAGAAATCCTGGATAGACGTGGAGGTAATTTTGTCAATGCCGTTGATGGCCTGAAGCTGCTTTTCGATGGGCCGCGTGATGAGATTCTCCACGTCTTCGGCAGAGTTGCCGAAATAGGGCGTATTGATGAAAATCTTGTTGAGCGTCACCTCAGGAAATTGCTCACGCGGAATATTGCGATAGGCCGAGATACCCAGGACGATGATCACAAACATGATCACAAAGACACTGGTGCTGTTCTTAATGGACAGCGAGGTAAGCTTGAATTCCTTTTGGATTTTTCCTTCCACGGTCTTTCGGTTTGGCTGGAAACTAGTCTTGCATAAGTTGTACCCGAATCAGATCTCCGTCGGCAATGTGTTGGGTACCATCCACGAGTACCGTATCGCCCGGATGAATGCCCTCCGTCACAATAATGCGATCATTGACGACGTCACCTTTGGTCACGATGCGCCGGCGGGCAACCGTACCGTCGGCGGTCTGCCTGGCGACCATAATGAAGTCCTTGCCGGCAATGTCCTGGCGGATGATGCGGGAAGGCAGGGCCAGCACCTGATGATATAGCTTGTCGCTAAACCGCACCTTGGCCAGCATATTGGGCTTGAGCAGTTGGCTGCCGGAGTGGAGTTTGATCTCGACGTCAAAGGTGCGGTTGGCGGGATTGACCGTCTTGCCAATGCGGAAGATCGTACCCGCAAAGGACTTGTCGCCCAAAGCGGGAATGGTGATGGAGACGTGCTGACCGGTGCGAAGCGAGGCGATGTAAATCTCCGGTACGGGCGCGACGATTTTCAAGCGGTGTGTGTTGATGATTTTGGCGATGGGCCGGCCGGGGGCGGCCAATTCACCGGTCTTGAGCATCAGGCGCTCGATGACGCCGGAGCGGGGGGCGGTGACATTGACCTTGCCGAGATTTATTTTGAGCATTTCAAGCGTCTTTTCCAGTTGTTCGACGCGGTTTTTGGCCTGCAAGTAGCGGACTTCGGAGCCGATGCTGTCCTGCCAGAGCTGCTTTTGGCGCCGGAACATATCCCGCGCGAGGGCGAGCGCATTTTCGGTTTTGTCAATTTGGGCGCGGATGGTGGCGTCATCCAGGCGGGCGATGGGCGCCCCCTGATGGACATAATCGCCTTCGTGCACAAAGACTTCCAGAATGCGGCCGCCAAATTCGGCGGCGACGAAGGCTTCGTCCCGTGATGCCACATTGGCTTGGACATCCACATAGTGGGTCAGATCGGCCGGTTTGGCGATCCGGGCGGTGACCAGTTGACCTTCCACCTTGCGGGGACTTTGCGCTTCGATGGAGTCCTGCAGCGCGCGTATAAAGTGCTTGAGTTCCTGCAACTCGGATTGCTTTTGGGCCAGCAATTTCCGTTTGGCATCGAGCGAGGCGGGTATGGCATCGCCGCCACCGTACTTGCAGCCGGAGAAGGCAAAGGCTGACGCCATTACCCCCAAAAAGAACAGAGACCTGATATTCATGGCGGGAATAGTTGAGCGTATCATTTGGCTAATGCTTGTTTGAGTTTGATTTTGGCATTCAACAGGTCATATTTGGCCTGGATGAAGTTTTGCTGGCTCCGGTACAAGGCCATTTCAGCCTGGTTGATTTCCAGGCTGGATCCGACCCCGTTTTTGTAGCGCTTTTGCGCATCGCGGTAGATGTGTTCGGCCAGCTGGAGGTTCTTTTGATTCTGCTTGAGACGCTCCCGGGCATTGTCATAGGCGATGCGCGCGGCCTGCACCCGGAATTGGATGCTTCGAGCGACATGGTCTTTGGTCAGGCGGAGCATTTGCAGCTTTAGTTTGGCCTGTTCCACCTTCGCCTTGGTGCCCCACCCCTGGAAAATGGGGATGTTGATTTGGAGTCCGGCCACCGATGACGGCGTATAGTGCAAGTCGTCGAAGTTGTCACCTTGCCATTGCAACTGGTAGTTGGCGAAGCCGGTCAGGCTCGGATGATAGGCGGATTTGGCTGCCTGGACGTTGATTTCGTTGAGATGCTCGGTAGCGATGAGGCTGCGATAGGCGGGATGTTCCATCAGATTGAGATTGGCGGCGAGTAAGTCGTCCGGGATGGCAGCCAGCAACTCGTCAATGGTCTGTCCGATGACCAGCTCTTCGTCCTGCGGATAGTTCATGGCAAACTTTAGCGCTTCGATGCTCAATTTGTATTGCCGTTTGAGATTGTCGAGAGTGGCTTCAAGATTGAACACACTCAAGTCGGCGCGGTCCACGTCAAGTTTTTCGACAAAGCCGGCCTGAAATATCTTTTTGGTCTCGTCCCGCATACGGCGGGCATTTTCCAGGTTTTTTTCCAGCACTTGAATATTGGCATCCAGCAGCAGTGGCGCCAGGTAGGCATCGGTGACTTGGTCGGTCAGCTTTTTGACGGTGGCCTGATAGTCTTCTTCGGCAAAAGTCTTGAAGGCGCGGGCAGCGCGAAGCCCCTGCAAATAGGTACTGTTGAACAACAGGGCGGATAGCTGTCCCTGGGCGGACAAGTTGTGCCGCTGCTGAAAGGAGACTTCAGGGTTGAAGTTGGGATTGCCGGCGCCAAAGATGGGCGGCAACAGGACGATGGGCTTTTTGAGAAAGATATTGTCACCGGCCGTGAGATTGAGATGCGGGATGCCGATGGCGCGGGTTTCGATGATGCGTTGCTCAGCTTCGTTGATTTTCAGCCGACTGTTCCGGACATCGGGATGATGGTCCAGGGCGTATTGGACGGCCTGCTCCAGGGTAAAACGCCGGGACTGTGCGGGCAATACAACCGCGATAAGGAGAAACAGCCACAGCCACGCGAACCGGTATCTAACTTGGCTTTCGCTCATGTCAGCAGGATTTTGCGGTATTTTTGATAGAGTCGGCGCCCCTTGGCGGTCAGGATGCCGTACATGTGATAGTCCAAGGTCTGCAAGAAGGTCATCCCGGGGTCCAGCCGGGAATACTTGATCAGGACTTCCATTTGGACCAGATGGGAGAAAAGCTCCGCTATATAACCGGGCTTGATATCGGCACGATAGACGCCGGACTTCATGCCGGCGCGCAAGTTGGCTTCCAGGCCGGTACTCATCATTTCGCGCCCCTTTTCCTGGACGAGTTTCCAAAGGTCAAAATAAGACTTCTTGATATCGTGGAGCAGCTCGGGATAGATGACCTGATGGTGTTTGGCGGTCAATTTGGCAATGTGGACAGCCGTCTCCACGGGATCGCGGGCATCCGCCTTGATTTGGCGGATACGGTCGGCATTGCGCTCAAAGTGATTGAGCAAGAACAGGCGGACCAATTCGGACTTGGACGCCACCTGCTGGTAAATGGTCTTCTTGGACATCCCCAGCTCACGGGCCAGGTCATCCATGCTCACGGCCCGCACTCCGTGCCGCCTAAACAGCTCGGAAGCAGCCGCCAGGATGCGCTCTTTTATGTGTTCGTCCGACACCATGGTGCAAAGATAGAGAAAGAACACAAAGAAACGCAAAAAGTTTTTTGAGTTTCTTGTGGGGTTGAAAGTGTCCCGCACTTACTTGCTTTGCCGGATTTTGGCCTGGGTCCTTTCGCATGGGCTTTTTGCATGATGAGCGCCATTCGCCCCGCACTAGGGCAAGTAAGTGCGGGACGTTGAATGTGCTGA
>JALVEF010000097.1 GCA_027031185.1 Saprospiraceae bacterium | reverse complement strand
CCCTCTCCTTTTAAGAAAGCTTATCATATTTTTTAAAAATAAAGTAAAAGGAGAGGGAAGAGGGTGCTTAGTCGTACGGGATAGCTCTTTTAGGTAAGTATTTATGATTAAACTGTAGTATCTTTCCAAAAGGTTAATAGCTAATCCTAAAGACCAAGCACATTCACTCTCCCCTTCTCCTTTCAAAATAATATTCAAAAAATAGTGAAAACTCAATAAAAGGAGAAGGGGACGGGGGTTGAGGTTGAAAACAGTTAAAGGAGGGGGAAAATGGTACTTTGTCGTTTTGGATAGCTCTTGTAGGTAAGTGTTTATGATTAAGCTATAGAATCTTTTCTAAACACTAAAAGCCTGTCCTAAAGACCACTCACTTTCCCACTCCCCTTCTCCTTCTAAGTGAAATTAAAGATAAAAGAAAAACTCAATAAAAGGAGAAGGGGTCGGGGGATGAGGTTGAAAACAGTAAAAGGAGAGGGAATAAGGTGCTTGGTCGTTTTGGACAGCTCTTTTAGGTAAGTGTTTATGATTGAGCTATTGAATCCATTCCAAAAGATTAATAGCTAATCCCAAAGACCATGCACATTCACTCTCCCCTTCTCCTTTCAAAATAATATTCAAAAATTAGTGAAAACTCAATAAAAGGAGAAGGGGGCGGGGGTTGAGGTTGAAAACAGTAAAAGGAGAGGGAATAATGTGCTTAGTCGTTTTGGACAGCTCTTATAGGTAAGTGTTTATGATTGAACTATAGAATCTTTCCAAAAGGTTAATAGCTAATCCCAAAGACCAAGCACTTTCCCACTCCCCTTCTCCTTTTATGTGAAATTTACAAAATTGGAAAAACTTAAAAAAAGGAGAAGGGGACGGGGGTTGAGGTTAAAAACAGTAAAAGGAGAGGAAATAAGGCGCTTGGTCGTATGGGATAGCTCTTTTAGGTAAGTGTTTATGATTAAACTGTAGTATCTTTCCAAAAGGTTAATAGCTAATCCTAAAGACCAAGCACACTCACTCTCCCCTTCTCCTTTCAAATAATATTCAAAAATTAGTGAAAACTCAAAAAAAGGAGAAGGGGGCGGGGGTTGAGGTTGAAAACACTAAAAGGAGAGGGAAGAGGGTGCTTAGTCGTACGGGATAGCTCTTTTAGGTAAGTGTTTATGATTGAGCTGTTGAATATTTCCAAAAGATTAATAGCTAATCCTAAAGACCAAGCACTTTCACTCTCCCCTTCTCCTTTTATGTGAAATTCAAAAAATAGGAAAAACTTAAAAAAAGGAGAAGGGGGCGGGGGTTGAGGTTAAAAAGAACAAAGGAGAAGGGGGCGGGGGTTGAGGTTGAAAACAGCAAAAGGAGAGGGAAAATGGTACTTTGTCGTTTTGGATAGCTCTTATAGGTAAGTGTTTATGATTAAGCTATAGAATCTTTTCTAAACACTAAAAGCCTGTCCTAAAGACCACTCACTTTCCCACTCCCCTTCTCCTTTTAAGTGAAATTCAAAAAATAGAGAAAACTCAAAAAAAGGAGAAGGGGGCGGGGGTTGAGGTTAAAAAGAACAAAGGAGAAGGGGTCGGGGGATGAGGTTGAAAACAGTAAAAGGAGGGGGAAGAGCGCGCTTGATCGTTAGGCTGGCTTTTGGCAGTAGGTAAATCCTGCGGTATCTTAACGATTGGAAAACAACTCTCGAGGAGTTGAATATCCATAGAATAAAAAAACCGAACTGCGTTCTTTTCCCTAATTTTTCAAAACCCAAAAAGGTAAATTTAAGGTCAAAATATTGGTAGAATCTTTTTTTATTTTATTGTAAACAGTCCTGCGTAGTGTCAAAAGGTGCTCCCCTTTGGAAAGTGAATCCACCGAAAAATCACATAGTAGTCCTTTTTCATTCAAATTTGGATTGATATAAAATTTACAACTCAAATTTTTATTAAATGGTTTTCCGTCAATAGATATTTTATTAATTTCCATCAGTACATTTCTCAAGCTAAGTATCTTGTCTTCCTTTACTTTTTCCACCTTCTTTATTTCATCCAATCGGATACTGTCAATTTTTAAATTTATACGTTTGATTCCCACTAAATCCTTTTCTTTTTTCAATTTTCTTTTTTCCTTAACCAGTTTTTTTAGTTCAATTATCTTCTGTTTATTATATTCTAAAATCAAACTGTCTTTTTCATTTATTGACAATAATCTATTTCTAAGCCCCGACTTCCGGTAAGGGGTCAGTTTGTATTTTTTGCTTAATAATTTCTCGTCAGAACCTATTTGCCTTAGGAATAATGCCGCATACGAATCCTTTATTCGATAATTGCTGAGACTAATCAAGCTGATAGATCGTCGATGCTCTCCCGATATGGCTATATGCTCTTCCCTTAAATCATCATAATTATTCCAATCAAGAATATATTCTGAGGTTTTATTAAACTGATTATGCTTGGTTTTTAAATCCGGGAAATACGGATTGGCTTCCAATACAAACTTGGGTGCAACCAAAGTTAGAATGAAAATATACGGGATGGAAAACCAAAAAAGCCTCCTTGTATATTTATAATCTATAAAATTGTACAAAAGCGGTCTGTAAATAAAGGATAAAGTTATAAAAGAAAAAAACTTGTATATATAAGAGTAATATTTGGAAAATCCCTCATTTCTTACTTTCTTAAATGCCCCCAATGTAATAAAATCAACAAACACAATCAATGCAAAAAACCAAAATGTGACCAAAGATGTACCAATAGCCATAGAATCATTGCCAAAGAAATATTCAACTGTATTTCCAAGCAGTAAATTGAAAATTATAAAAAAAGTAAATGATAAAAAAATAAAAAACAATAAAAAAGTATATGCGAAAATCACACTGCATATCTTTTCCAATTTTTCAATATAATCATCAAAAGACCCAATTTTTTTCTTAAAATATTTTGTAAAATACTCTGAATAGTTTAATTCATCATAATCAATATTACCTGAAACATAACGCAAACCGATTGCACCAATCCAAAGCCCTCTTAACACGACATGTATAAGTAAATTAATAAAGAAAATAAGCCAACCTGCTCTCAACATTACTGTTAATAACGCTACAACTTTTGCGCCGACACTACCCGATGGCTTATTGATATTGATATAGTCTTGTATCATTTGAAGCATGTCTTGACTAGCCCATATCCCATAAAGAGCAAATCCTGAAATCAACAACTCCAATTGCCAGCTTTCTTGCTGCAACATCTCAACCCATTCAATAAAACTATTCCGTTTATCCGTTTTCATAATTAATAATAATTGTAAATTGTGTGCATTCAACTAACTACAACTTCTCCCACTCATACCCGATAATATTCCTTTGTTCCCGGCTGAATTCGATGCCGATAAGGTAAATATTCTCAAAGTCCTGATACTTTTCCCAATATCTTTTCTCCTTGATTTGTTTAAGGGTGTTTCCTGTAGCTTTTTCCTCCAGTTTAAATTCAAAAACAAATAATTTGCCCTCTAGTTTGACCGACAAATCCATTCTGCCGAGATTGGTGATATCTTCGGGAATAATGTCAAGCCCGATACTTGCGAGGTAAGCGTACACGACACTCGCATAATATCCTTCATATTCGGGAAGTTTGTTATTGGTAAAATTGCTGTAAGGAATGGAAGCAAATAGGGAATAAAGCGCATCTTTAAAACCGTCCAAGTCAGGTGTATATAGCATATTCAACAATTTCTCCTGAAATTTTAATTTTTCTGTTACTTGTTCTGTCAAATAGGTGATAAAAAGACTGTTAAGAGATGTCTGCACTTCTCTATTTGGAGTATTCAATATGTATTTTATACCAAAAAGTGTACTTATTTTTTCTGTAATGGTCAAATATCCTGTTTGCCATAGCAAGGCAACCAATTCTATTTTATCAACATCAAAAGTGTTTAATATTTCTTCATTTGCAGTAAAATTTTCCAATTCCGGAATATAATAATTATGAGTTTTAAGCATATCTATCAGAAATGAAGGATTGCCTGTACTCCACCAATAGTTTCTAAATTCAAAATTTTTATCAATAAATAAAAGTATATCAAAGGGATTATACACTTTATCTCCTAGATAGTAATATCCATTGTACCATTTTTTTACTTCTTCCATATCAACTCCACGCAAATGTTCTTCAAAAACTGTTAATAAATCGTTATGCGTGTAACCACAAATAGTAGCATATTTTTCATCCAATGTAATATCGTTAAGGTTGTTCAGTCCACTAAACAGATTCATTTTCGAGAATTTGCTAACTCCAGTGATAAATACGAATTGGACATAAGCATCATTATCTTTTATTACACCGTAAAAATCTTTCATAACATCCCGCATCTGACGTGCAATATCCTTGTCGGTAATATTATCAAGGATAGGTTTGTCATATTCATCAATAAGTATTACAACTTTTTGATTGTATTTTTCACTTGCCTTTTGAATCAATTCTTTAAAGCACTCTTCGGGATCAGATGATTGACAACTGATACCAAGAGCTTTTTCTGCATCTTTTAAAGTGCTATTCAGTCTTCTATTTAATTTATCAATTGTTTTTATTACTCCTGATCCTAAACTTATTCTCAACACCGGATACTTTACTTTCCAATCCCATTTGTCATAAATATACAATCCCTTGAAAAGCTCTTTGTTGCATTCAAAAATCTCTTTGAGTGTATCCAAAAACAAACTTTTACCAAATCGACGTGGACGGGAAAGAAAATAATAACCTGCTTTTTGG
>JALVEF010000096.1 GCA_027031185.1 Saprospiraceae bacterium | reverse complement strand
TTTCGGCAGCGGACAAAACGCTTCGGTGCGTTTTGTGAGCGCTTCTGCCTGCGACGTCAATTTTGGGCTGCACGACCCAAATGATTACAGCGCCACGGCCAAACCGGACTATGTGACACACGTACGGATCGCCGGGGATCCCAACGGCAGCACTAACCCGTCTTTGCAACGTGCCAAATTTGATGACCAGGGACAAAACAGCAACTATTCTTACTACGGCGGGAATCCGGGCACCGGTCCCGTCCCCACCAATATTGCCACCACTGCCGAAATAGGTTCGGTGTGGGGCAAAACTTATCAAAAGTCAAAAAAACGCATGTTTCTGGCCAGCACGCTGTGGCGTCACGTTGGCTTTGCCCCCGGCAAGGGTCCGGGGGACATCTTTGTTGTGGATTTTTCCACGGATCCGGGCAGCCTGGCCGGCAGCTTCAGCCTGCAAGGTGTCAATCCCACCAATGGAGGGCCTGCCATTGACCTGGGGAGTGTGTGCCGTGGTGGTGGCTGCGAAAATGATCCGGGCAACACCGGCATTGAATCCGACTATACGCTGGATACCGATCCGTCCGTGCCCAGCATTGACTTAGATGCCTTTTCAAAAGCAGGCACTGTAGGCTACGGTGCCATCTGCTACGATGCCAATACAGAAAAAATATGGACGATCAACCTGAATCAAAAAGGCATCATCGAACTGGACGCCTCCGGCGATATCAGTTCCATAGCTGCCACCGCCAAGCAATATCTCATCGAATCGCTGCCCGGGGCACCGGTCTGCTCCGGTGGTGAGCTGCGTCCCTGGGCCATCAAAATCCACCGGGGCACCGGCTACATCGGGGTTGTATGCGATGCCTTTACATCCCAGAATGTCGATGATTTGACGGCTTATATCTTGTCCTTTGATCCGGACAACGTGGCCGCTGGTTTTAGCACGGTCTATACACTCCCCCTCAATTATGACAAGGACGGTACCGACTGGAACCCATGGTCCAACACCTACAATCCCAATGGAGGCGGGTATTGGAAGGATTACATCCAACCGATGTTCTCCGATATCGAATTTGATGAAAACGACAACATATATATCGCCTTATTGGACCGATGGGGCTTTCAGGCCGGTCTAAACCAACACCCGCCCTTCTCTAACACAAGCCAAAACGACGAACGCGCCATCTCGTTTGGTGAGCTGTTCAAAATCTGCAATAACAACGGCACACTCGAACTCGAAGGCTCCGGCTCCTGCCCATTAAATTATCCCGGGCCTGCTGAGTACTTCAATGATAAGTCAGGCGATGGCTCCGGTGACGCCTGCAACGGCGGGCTGGCTATTTTGCCCGGAAGCGATTTGCTCCTCGGCCAGTTTGTGGATCCACATCCCGAAGGAAGCACCGGACAGACTTATTGGACCACGCAAGGTGTGAATACGCTCAGCCTTATTGATGGCAGCATACAAAACTGGTACACTTTTATTCCAGCCAACGCCCCCTTCAACGGAAAGTCTGTCGGCATGGGTGATGTCGAGCTGCTCACCGATGCAGCCCCCGTGGAAATAGGCGACCTCGTTTGGAATGATGCCAATGGCAACGGTGTACAAGACCCGGGCGAAGCAGGCATCAGCGGCGTGACCGTCGAATTGCTGGACACCGCTAATAACGTCATCGCTTCTGCCGTCACCGATGCCGATGGTCATTACATCTTTTCCAATGATCCCAACGGCACCGACTCCGGATCACAAAAGTACAACCTAAATATCTCCCCGAACACAGCCTACAGCTTACGCATCGCCAATGCCTCCGGCGGCAGCCAGCAAGCGCCACTCAACGGTTTTGTGCTCACCACACAAAACAACAGCAGCGCTGCCAACCCGGATCTGAATGACAGTGATGCCTCGCTGTCCGGCAATAATGCATTGGTCGCCGTCGCACCGGCAGACCTTCCCGTCACCGGCGCCAACAACCACTCGTTGGATTTCGGCTTCAAAATAATTTCTTATGATGACTGGGGTGACCTGCCCGACCTCGCCGCCGGCACCGCTCAGGGAGACTACGAAAGCCTCGCTGCCAACAACGGACCCAGCCATCAAATCAGCCCGGATATCTACCTCGGCGCCGGCGTCACTGCCGAAACCGACGCCCAGCCCAATGCCGACGCCACCGGCGATACCGACGACGGCATCACCATGAACAGTGCCACCAACTGGATACCCGGCACGACCATGCACATCCCTGTTTCGGCCACCAACGGCACTGGCAATTCCGGCCATCTCGAAGCCTGGATTGACTGGAACGGCGACGGCGATTTCAATGACCCTGGTGAGATGGTCGCCAATCTGGACGATACGGGCGGATCCTTCCCCGCCACCCTGGACATCGCCGTACCGGCCGATGCCGTACAGGGTCAGCCCCTGGGATTCCGCATCCGCCTGAGCACACAAGACAACATGACGCCCTACGGTGCCGCGCCCAACGGCGAAGTGGAAGACTACATGATCACCGTCTCCTGCCCGCCGACCGTCTGTCTGCCGGTGAGTATCAATAAGCACTAACTCGTCCCGGTTTTGATGCCGGCCGGTGCCCCGAAGCGCTTCAAACACAGCGCTTCGGGGCATTTTTTTAGACAGCTCCAAAAGGCCACCAAAAGTTTCCCAAGCAAGACCAGATTGTAATCACCTAATCAGGGTAAGATCCCCAACAAAAAGCCTTGACACGCCATCAACAAATCTAATTTTCGCTAGATAAACAAAAACCCCTGAACCAAGAGGTTTTCCTCTTAACGAGCCATCCCATCCACAGTCGGGGTTATTAGGTTGACAATTTTCATTTTTCCATATAAGCTCACCCCATCTATCGTAGATGGAAATGCTCTCTATATAAGACACAGTGTGCGGCTTAGCCATAATAAAAAAACGATCATTATGACCATCATCATTTGGGCTAAAGACATTTGGGATAGCAATATTAGTCTCATATCCTTTATCCACCCATACATAAACTGAATCCTGAGCCCGGCAGCCGTTTTCATCTACGACCGATATAAAATAAAAACCATCATCTACTGGTCTTGGATGAATAATTTTTGAATTTGGATATAGTATTTGTTTTCCCTCCCACATAATGAAGGATAGGTTCCGAGACGGTTCAGTAAAAAAATCCAAAGTGACCTTATCGCCAAGTCTGACAACGGTATCAACAGCAGGAATCGTATAAACATCAAAACGCGGTAAAACATCAACCAAAACACTAGTATCCTGAAAACATCCGTGGGGATCTATAGAAAAATATCTGAAAATGTATTCACCAACATCTTGGTAGGGAATAGTGGTCGGCTCATACGCAACAATACCATTACCATAATCTATCATTTTATTAACTTCTGAATGAATTACTTCAATATTAAAGCTATCATCAACACAGATTTTATCGGGCACGTTGAGCTCCAAAGGCACGCCTTGATATTCAAAAATATCAAATGTTTTATTTATTGACTTGGCACAACCTTTCGGATTGGTTACAGTCAACACTACGCTGTACTCTCCACTGGAATCATATATATGAATGGGTTCTTTCATCACGGAGGAAGTACTATCACCAAAATCCCAAACAATAGAATTTGGGTACTCAATTTCTCCATAAGGCAGAAATTGAACACTGTCACCAGCGCATTGGGTATTAAGAAATAGCGCGTCAAAATCAACACTATCAGGCGAGGCAAAAACCATGATACTTTTCTCCATTGTATCCTGTCCACATTGTGTCGAAACAAGACTGAGGTGAAAAAGCGTATCATTCACTGCGTAATAGGTGTGCCACACCGTATCCAAGCTCTCGATGTACTGTGGAGTAGAACCATCCCCCCAAAACACGATATCATTCGAGCCTACTGTGCTGCTATTCTTCAACCGAACCGTTAAGGGTGAACAATGATTTGGATAGTCTATAGAGAAAGCCGCTTGGGTATTTATGGGCAGGACAACGACTGTATCATAAGCATCCTGTGGAGGACATCCGGCCCGAAATCCCTTAAGCCTAACGGGGTAATATGCAACTGTATCCGAACTATTGTAGAAAGGCAAACTATCCACAAATGGATAAGGGATATTCTTATCATCAAAAAAAAATTGGATTGAGTCATAGTTGGTTGAGGTGTTCACGAAATGCACCATTTCTCCGGAACAAATGGTATTGTTATCATTTAGGATATCAATAGAAACCTGAAATCTAGGAAACAGGGATATTGTATCCAAATAGTTCAGCTCGTCACAGTATGTATGAACCGTTAGATTAGCGAAGAATTGTTCCTGCTCCAATGGTTTACCAATGACAATAACCGGATTTGGTGTAGATGCCGAATATCCATTACTAAAAGACCACTCATAAGCATAATCCGAAATAACACTGTCTTGTAAAAATTGAATTTGAATACTATCGCAAGAACTTGAGTCTACTTCGGTATATACTATTGGTGTAAGTGGTGGCTCAATATAAATCGTTTTTGTTGTTGTATCCTGGCAGCCCTCACCATTAGACTTAGTCCCAACAATCTGCTGAATAGTGTACTCTCCTCCATTAGCAAAGTGAAAGATGACTTGATCATTACCACATTGTTTTTCCTGTGTTTCTATAACTTCATAACAGTAAGTGTCGAAAGATGATGAATTGTAAACATGCAAATCAATCCCCTGCTCAAAAACCAACTGACCAGGATCACAGGATGTATTGTCAATTTCAAATGATGCCTCGGGATAGTCTATCACATCAATGGTGAAGTCATCTTCACTTCCACAAAATGCAGCGGTGCCATCATAGTGTATTATATGCTCGCCCAAACCCGCCAACTCAGAGTCAAATATATTATTGGTCACACCCACTCCTGTATATTCCCCTGACTGAATAGTAGAGAGATCTATTGTGTCTCCAATACAAACATCAAGATTTCCCCCATTATACCCATTTTGATGCTGTACATATATCTCTATCTCATGCAGATTGCCACAACTATCCAAAAAGCTAATTGTGTTATTCCCAGGATAACCGGCTGGATCGAATGTGCAGCCGTTATCCATACTCACCCCCGCCCCCCAACAATCTTGTATATAATCAACGGGTGATATATAATTTGAGTCCAGCAACTGGATACTACCTTCACTTTCGCACAATGTATCTACGTCATCAACATAGAATAAAACTTCTTGCGTCGGAGTAACTTCTACAGGGATTGTTTCAGAAAAATCATTATTACATACATCCTTTCCAACAACTGTGAGCTGATAATTTCCAGGCGCATTGGAGAGGATGCTTGGACAAAGTTTTGTAGAATCATCAAACGTTACATTTGCATCGGATGCTTTCCATACAACCGACTTGGGGATAGGCGAAAACTGTACATAATCACAAATATCAATTATACTCTCACTACATCCGGCAAGTGGGGTAGAAACCGTTACTTGTTGTTTTTCCTGAGTGGTTATATTAAAACTCTCTACATCGGTCCCGCAATCTTGGCTAATCCCAGTCAACTTGAAACTATATGTACCAGGAGACACATTGTCTATTGTAATAGTGGGCGTTGGACTTGTCGGATCTGAAAAAGACACATACGGAGATGTAGTACTCCACTGATAGGTATCGACATATTTGGAGTTATTTATGGGATGTAAGGTAATTACCGGACTACACAAATCCGATGAATCAAGATTGACATCCAATTTCAGATCTGGTTTAGCAGTAATTGTCACGTTTTGTTCGTATGAATATACACCACAATTGAAATAATCCATTACTTCAAGTTTGACTGCGTAGGTTCCCGGTTGTTGAAATTCATATTTCAAGTCCTTTTTATTTAGGCTATCAACCACAGGCTGACCATTGATATACCACTTGTAAGACATAACAAGATGCTCACTACAAAGATCCGGCGTTATTTGGACGTTAAAAGGGCTTGACAAACAATCGGAGTTTATTGGTTCAAAACCAAGAATCGGATTCGGAATAACGTGGAAATTGTAATACCCCACGCTGACCTCCCCTTGTTGATCAACGCAATCCGTCTTTACCACTTGCAATTCTCCTTCATAGTTATAGTAATGATCATCAGCAGTGGGAGGATCAGGATTTCCCGGCATATTATTACAATCGAACAAAAAGTTATGCGAAACCAACGTTTGAGCAGCTGTTGCTGTAATGGATGTGTCATTCCCATCCGGAAAAGACACATCGTATGTACCATCTCCATAAATGACAAATGTGACCGTCGTGTATCCACTATCCGCACATATTGTATTTGACGCGGACAAGCCAAATGGCGGATTAGTGAGGCAAGTATCCTGCCCCAGAGCACAATTAATATGGTACGCTATTAGAGCTATTAGTACTATACACTTTACCCACAATCGTTTCATAGCCGATCTTACATTTTAGGGACAAACTAAGCGTTGCAATTTCAACAGCATTGCCCGTCCATTGCCAGAAAAAGTGACATCAAACGCCAATACCCTTACACGAAAAGCTTGGCACGGCAAAGATAGACATCATTGGGAAAAACAAGAGCATGGACGATTTGAAAGTCCCATATGTATTTTTGAAACACACCAGAACAAGCGCTTCGGGGCATTTTTTTACCCTCTTTCCCGTAGCCAAATTGTTATGGTATTCTTTTTGAAACCGACCGCCTTACGGGGCGTATGCCCACACGACAACACCTGCGTTTTGAAAAGAAAAATACCTGAAATGCGAATTCATTTCTTAACCGTCATCTTCATATTCTCCCTCAGCCATGGCCTGATGGCCCAGTGCGGCGGAAGTGATGTGGGAGGTAAAGTATTTTTGGATCTGGCCGTAGATGGCAGTTCCACCAACACGTACGGCCAATTGGACGCCAACGAGCCCGGCCTGCCCGGCATCACCGTCACCGTCACAGACGTCAACGGGGCCACCCAGACTGCCACCACCGATGCCAACGGGGACTGGACAGTCAGCGCCCCGGCCTTCCCGGTCAGAGTGGAGTTTACTTGGAACGCCTCCTGGCTAAAAGAGAGCTATTTCGGCGCCGGAGAAAACACCTCCGTGCGCACCGTCACCGCAGCCGATTGCAACGTAAATCTCGGCTTGCACGATCCGAATGACTACAGTACCACACCCAACCCCGACTATGTGGAAAGCATCCGGATTTCCGGATCAGGAGTTGGGAACAATATGCTGGGCGTCGGGCACGTGCCTTATGATGCCATGGGCCTAAATGCCAACGAACAACAATACGACGGCACACAGGGTACCGGTCCGGTACCCACAACGGATGCAACTGTCGAAGAGGTGGGAACAATTTGGGGCAAAGCCTATCAGGCTTCCCAAAAACGGCTCTTTATGACTCCAACACTGTGGCGCCATGCCGGATTCGCGCCGGGTACCGGCCCCGGCCATTTGTTTATCATGGATTACTCCAGCCCCACTGGAAGCTTAATGGGAACCATTGATTTACAAGGACTTACGCCTGCCAACGGCGGCGCCCCGCTGGACTTCGGCAGCGTATGCCGCGGCGGCGGTTGTGAAAACGACCCCGGCAACACAGGCAGCGAATCGGACTACATCCTGGACCCCGACCCCACTACACCTAATATTGACCTGGATGCATTTGCCAAGGCCGCTACCATCGGATTTGGCGATTTGGACTACGATGCCACCAGCCAGCGACTCTGGGCTATCAACCTGTATCAAAAGGGTATCATCGAAATAGACGTATCAGGCGATACATCCACAATCGCTGCCAAAACCAAACAATACCTGATTGAAAGCCTGCCCGGCGTCCCTTCATGTACGGGGGGCGAGCTGCGTCCGTGGGCCATTAAAACCTACAGAGACAAGGTCTATATCGGATGTGTGTGCGACGCAATTAATTCGCAGGATATTGATGATGCCGTCGCTTATGTCCTGTCATTTGACCCCAATAATGTGACCGCCGGATTCACTACAGAATTCACCCTACCACTCAACTATGACAAAGACGATTTGGACTGGAATCCTTGGTCCAACACCTATAACCCAGACGGCGGTGGTTATTGGAAGTATTATCCCCAACCCATCTTATCCAATATAGACTTTGACGAAAACGGAAATATGTACCTTGCCTTTTTGGACCGATGGGGACTACAAGCTGCCCCTCAAAATTACAAGGCCCTCCCCGGAACAACAGAAACCGAGACATCCGAAACTTTTGGGGAGTTGTTCAAAATCTGCAACAATAATGGCACCTTTGAGCTCGAAGGCACAGGCTCTTGCCCAACCAATTATACCAACGAAACCGATGAATTTTTCAATGACATAGCCGGTGATGCGGCAGCCGATGCATGCAATGGAGCCATAACTTTGCTCCCAGGCCGCAACCAACTTCTCGCACACATCGTTGATCCCCACCCGGAAGG
This sequence comes from Saprospiraceae bacterium, assembly GCA_027031185.1. GTDB lineage: Bacteria > Bacteroidota > Bacteroidia > Chitinophagales > Saprospiraceae > HyVt-613. Next base: position 7,127 of record JALVEF010000096.1, on the reverse strand, counting down.
AAGTACCGGCCAGGATTATTGGAATACACAAGGAGTCAACACCTACAGCACCACCGATGGCAGCATTCAAAACTGGTACTCTTTTCTATTTGGACTTTCAAATGGTAGCGTCGGAAAAGGAGTCGGACTGGGAGACATTGAATTACTCACCGAGCCCGCCCCCATTGAGATCGGCGATCTGGTATGGCTCGACACCGATGGTGACGGTGTCCAAGATCCCGACGAAACCGGCATCGCCGGCGTCACCATCGAACTACTTGATGACAGCGACAACGTCATCGCCACGGCCGTCACCGATGCCAACGGGCACTACATCTTCTCCAACGACCCCAACGGAACCGACAGCGACTCACAGAAGTACGGGCTCGCGCTCTCACCAAACACAACCTACAAGATCCGCATCCCCAACGCATCCGGCGGCAGCCAACAAAGCGCCATCCAAGACCTGAGCCTGACATCTACCGACACCGGCGAAGGCGGCACGCCTGACATCAACGACAACGACGGCAATACCAGCGGCACCGACGCCATCATCAGCGTCCCACCAGATGCCCTGCCTTCCACCGGCGCCAATAACCACTCTTTGGACTTCGGCTTCAAGCCCCAACAACAAACCGTCGAATACGACTGGGGGGACCTGCCAGACCCGGCCGCCGGCACCGCACAGGGAGACTACGAAAGCCTCGCCGCCAACAACGGACCCAGCCATCAAATCAGCTCCGATATCTACCTCGGCACCAGCGTCACCGCTGAAAACGACGCTCAGCCCAATGCCGACGCCACCGGCGATACCGACGACGGCATCACCATGAACAGTGCCACTAATTGGACGCCCGGCACGACTATGCATCTCCCTGTCTCGGCCACCAACAACACCGCAAGCACCGGCCAGCTCGAAGCCTGGATTGACTGGAACGGCGACGGCGACTTTGATGACGCCAATGAGATGGTCGCCAATCTCGATGATACCGGTGGATCATTCCCCGCCACATTGGACATCACCGTCCCGGCGGACGCCGTCCAAGACCAGCCCATAGGCTTCCGCATCCGCCTGAGTACCCAGGACGATATGACACCCTACGGCGTCGCTCCCAATGGCGAAGTAGAAGACTACATGATCACCATCTCATGCCCGCCGACTGTCTGCCTACCGGTAACTATCCAGAAACACTAATAAAATGGCAATTATACCGGTTGACAAAAGCCGTATGAGCGAGTCGTCGCTCATACGGCTTTTGTCTGTAATCCCCGCCACCTGACAGGCAATGACGGATATGGCTTTGTTGCATAAAGAAACGCAGCCCGGCTTTTTATCTTCATGACTTGACCCAAAAACGCTAAGCTTCGGCATCAGCCGACTTTGCTTTGCCGGCGGCTTTAGCCACCGGATAAAAAGAACAAGAATACCGGGGCTTTAGCCCCATCCACGCAATAAAGCCCGGGAATCAAAAAAAGGTCATCATAAAAAACTTCTCTCTACACATCCGGCTCAAAATCAACGAATTAAGCCCGAAATGCCCGTTACCTAATAAAACCAAACCGTAACCTAATTGCCCCTTTTCCCGTATATATGCCAGGATTATCTTTGACACAAGTTTTCTCATAGTATGTTTTGATAGTTACTCCTACACTATAAAAAGTTATAGTGTAGGATTTTTTTGTACACTCACCAACCGGCCCGCTTACAACGCATCAGCTGTACTTTTTTATTGTGCGGAACCCGGATATTCCCCGTTAATATTGCCGCACACACACCAAAATTATCGCAGCTTTCATCCGTTATTGGTATAAAGCAAGCGCTATGAGACATCGGTTTCGCCTCTCTGCAATCTTTTTTTTGATAAGTTTTTGTGCTCACGCACAAATTGTTTTGCCGGAACCTATGCCCCGGCCCCATCCCGGAATCCATCGCGGGCAACCCGTCGTCACCCGGACCATCAGCTATCGGGGATCCGCCAATTTTCACTTCGCCAATATCAAGATGCAGCAGGAGTTGACTAATGAAACCAACCGCCACATCGAAGCAACCTATCTGCTGGCCATCCCGCCTGCCATGACGATTCAAGACTTCAGTCTGACCGTCAACGGCAAGAAAATGCACGCCGAACTCCTGGACAGTGACAAGGCCAAAAAACTCTACGAAAAGCTCATCAGCCGCTGGATAGATCCGGCCCTGGCACAATATGCCGGAGCCAGTTTTATCCGGCTAAACGTCTTTCCCTTCGCCCCTCACGAGACCCACACCGTAGAGCTGGAATTTCGCACCCACATCACGCGTGAAGACGGCATGTACCGACTCGAATTGCCCGCACCCAACAACAACATCCGCCACCTGAACCTCGACCTTCAAATCGAGACACAAGAACCCATCGGCATCGTCCGATCGCCAACGCTACCCACGGACATCGCCTTCCAGGCACCCAATCGGGCGCGCATCAGTGCCGAAGGCAAAGACTTGACGTTAGCGCGCCCCGTTCGCATTGACTTCAAGCCCAGGCAAGAGGACATCAGCGCCTACGTGCAAGTCTATACGGATCCGGCCGGCGAGCACTACTTTGACCTTTCCATTAGTCCCGGATTCCCTGATACCAACCGCATCATTGCCAAAGACGTCATCTTCGCCCTGGACGTCTCGGGTAGCATGCGCGGCGAAAAATTGCAACAAGCCAAACAGGCCCTGAAATATTGTCTGGAACATCTCAATCCCGCCGACAGCTTCAACATCATACGCTTTGCCACCGAAGCAAACGCACTCTCCCCAACGATACAAGCCGCCTCCCCGAAGAATATACGCCAGGCCATTCTATGGTTACAGAATTTGAAAGCCGCCGGTGGCACCAATATCCACGATGCCCTGCAAACGGCCCTCGCGCATCACCCGCATGACGGCCGCCCCGCCATGGTCTTGTTTATCACCGACGGCCGCCCCACTATCGGCAAAACCGAAACCAAATCCATTATCAAGTTGACAAAGCAAGCCCCGGACCGCCCCCGCGTCTTCACCTTCGGTCTCGGCAATGATGTCAATGTCGAATTGCTCGACAAAATCACCGAAGTATCCAACGGCTATCGCACTTATGTAGCCGCAAACGAACCGGTGGATCTTCCCATCACTTCTCTCTATCAAAAGCTCTCCGCTCCCGTCCTGGCCAATCCCGAAATAAGCCCCATCGCCGGCCTGCAATTCAGCGAGACCTACCCCAAACGACTACCCGACCTGTTCCGCGGCAGCACACTCACCCTCCTGGGGAAATACAATGGTACCAAAGACTTCGATGTCCGCCTGACCGCCCAACTCAACGGCCGCACCCAAACCTACACATATCATCTCAAAGCCGTCCCCAAACCGGACAACGACTATATCCCCGGACTCTGGGCTACTCGAAAAGTAGCCTATCTCTACGACCAAATCCGGCTCAACGGCGAAGACAAGGAATTGCGGGACGAGCTCATCGCCACCGCCAAAAAATACGGTATCATCACCCCCTACACGTCCCTGCTCATTATAGACGAAAACGACTTGTCCGGCATCTTCCCCGGCCCGCCCGGCGGTACACCGCCACCGCCACCACCGCCGGTGATGCCCCAACCATATAAACTTAAACAAAGAAGCGACATATCGCAAGCACAAGCCGCCAGCATGGCCATTCAGGCACATAGACGTGCCGATGCCCTGCCGGCGCATGCACCGCGCCCCAGCGTCCAATTTGTCCGGGGACGGGCCTTCTATCTGATCAAGGATACCTGGGTGGACGCCTATTTGCAAAATGACGACACAGACCGGCCAGTACGCAAGTTTAAGCGTGACTCCGGGCTATATCGCAAACTGCTCCAAAATGCAAATACACGCGCCTACCTGCTACTCGGCCCGAAGGTCCGCTTTCTCCACGAGGGTGTTGTTTATGAGTTATCGGACTAACCACCGAAATTCAGGAAGAGCAACTGGAGCCCAAAACCCGATGGGCGGTAATCAAATGCACCTTGCTCAAACTGACCGGCCCGGTTGGGATTGAGCACAGATTCCGTATAGTCCAAGGACACGGTGCCCAGCGCAAGTTCATAGTACAGGCGAAGCGACAGTTCCGTATTGCTGCTGCCGGGCAGGTAGATGGAGGCAAACGGGCGCACCGCCCCATAATGTTGCCGGTTGATGTGCGTGCCGGTGACCGAGCTCCTAAGCTTTTCGGTAAAGGTCACATATCTCCCCTCGGCTCCTATACCAATGGGGCCACCGATAAACTCCAGCTCCAATCCGGGGGCTGCCCGGATCAGCGCTACCTTCTGCCATTCATCCGTCCCATTGTCGGGATTCTGTCCCTGTCCGGACAACGTCCAAAAACCATAGCCGAAGTTCAAACCCACGGCAGCATAATCGCCACGGCTGCGCACACCAATAATGACCGACTGGGTGTTGGTGTATTTTTTTTCGCCCAGATTCAAATACGGATACCGGGTACTAAAATAGCGAAATATATTATTGGGTTCTCGTTCATGGAATTGTATCCCATAACCCAACTTCACCTGAAATTGTCCTTGGAGAGCCCCGGATAAGCCGATCACAAGCATCAAAAGAAAAAATACACGCTTCATAAGCCACATAAATACGTTTGACACAGCAGCGGCAAATAACGGCACTATTATTTACTTTTCCAAACCACTTGCTCCCAACAATACACTTACAACCCCAACGGCGACCGGATTTCCCGTGCTAGCGGCCACAACGGAACACAACCTTTCCCCAAAACAGGCCACACCCAAAAAACACAGCATCCACAGCCGGACAATAGCCGTACCGTAAAACCACTTTCGCGCCAGCGAAAAAACTTTCCCCTTCCTACTTCCCATGGGGCATTGCGCCGTTTGTGGGCAAGCGCCTTCACATTTGCGGCACCGCCATAAGCCCGTTTTGCCCAGATAAGCGTATTTTTGCCCCTGTATGCTAACCAGCCTGCACATACAAAACTTCGCCATCATTGACGAAATCCAATTGGACTTCGCCCCGGGCCTGACCATCATCACCGGGGAGACCGGAGCCGGCAAGTCTATCCTGCTCGGCGCACTCGGTTTGGTTTTGGGTGACCGGGCAGACCGCAAGGCTTTCTTCCATCAGGACAAAAAGTGTGTCGTGGAAGCCCGATTTGACATCGGAGCCTACGACTTGCAAGCCTTTTTCGAACAGCACGACCTGGACTACGACACGGAGACTATCATCCGGCGCGAGATCACACCCACCGGCAAATCGCGCGCCTTCATCAATGACACGCCCGTCAATCTCAACGTCTTGCGTAAGCTCAGCGGCGCGCTCCTGGACCTGCATCGCCAATTTGACACCGCCGACATTCACGACGTATCCTTTCAGCTCCGCATGCTCGATGCCCTGGCCGGCATCAAGGAACAAGTTCGCGACTACGGCCGCCTGTACGGGCAGTTGGTGGAAAAGAAGCGCCAGCTCGACCGCTTGAAGGCGCAGCGCGCGGAAGCATCCAAAGAAATGGACCTCATCCGGTTTCAGATGGAAGAGTTGGAGAGTGCCGATTTGAAAATCGGCGAAGATGCCGCGTTGGAGGAAGCGCTCAAGCGCATCGAGAACGCCGAAACAACACGGCAGGAGCTCGGCATGGCATTGCGACACTTGCGAGACGACGATATCTCCGCACTGACGCTCCTGCGCCGCGGGGCGGCGGCGGTGCGCGAGGCAGCGCCAGCCGATAAGCGCGTGGAAAAGCAGGGCGAAGAACTGGATCGCATCATCTTGGACCTCGAAGCACTAGCCGATACTTTGCAGGCCATCGCCGAAGATGCGGACTGGGACCCGGCCGAAGCGGAGCGGATGCGGAACCGCCTTGACACCATCTATCGCCTGCAAAAAAAACATCAAGTACTCCATGTCGAAGGCCTGCTCCAAGTCCTGGCGGACTTGGAGCACCGGGTGCAAGACCTGTCCGGCCTGGATGCCGGCATTGAAGCGCTCGAAAAAGAGACGGCCGCCCTGGATAAAGAAATTCGCGCGCAGGCTGCTGCCATCTCAAAAAAGCGCCACACCGTCGTCCCCCAATTTGAAAAACGGGTGACCGGCGGCCTACGCGAACTGGCCATGCCGCACGCCCGGTTCAAAATAGCCATAGACACATTGGAGACTCCCGGCCCCACCGGTACAGACGACGTCAACTTCCTCTTTTCGGCCAACAAGGGGATGCCCCTGCAGCCCATCCGCGGAGTTGCTTCCGGCGGCGAGTTGTCGCGCCTGGCCTTGGTCACCAAGTCCCTGGTAGCCGGAGCCATCCCGCTACCCACCATACTATTCGACGAAATAGACGCCGGCGTCTCCGGTGATGTCGCCAAGCGTATGGCCAATATCCTGAGCCGGCTGGCCGATGGTCACCAGGTCGTAGTCATCACCCATTCACCGCAAGTAGCAGCCAAAGCTCACGTCCATTATCTGATCTACAAGGAAGACGATGGCGCGCACAGTCGCACACGCGTCACACGCCTGACGGACGAGGCGCGCATCCACGCCATCGCCGTCATGCTCAGCCAGGACCCACCCGGCAAGGCGGCCTTGCTCAATGCCAAAGAGCTACTCGCCGACCGAAACACCTGACGAAGGGCATCAGGTGTCCGGCAGGCAAGCTTCATTAGTGCTCCTTGCTTCCTGTATTGACGTGTAGCAGTGTGTAAAGTGGGCAAAATCCTGCCAGCGCCGTGCCCAGCATCACAAGGCCTGCAATCAAGGCCACTATGCCCCAGGTACCTGTCACGGTGTGAGAGAAATACAGATACCCCAATACCAGTCCGAGAATAATCCGGACAATCTTGTCGGCGTTTCCTACATTCTTTTTCATAAGGCTTCATTTTTGGCTGGGGCAACTCCCGGAATTTCCCGGGCGCCCTGCACGGCGGCTGACCGCCGCCGTGCAGGGCGCCTTACCCATCTTTCGCCACAAAATAAGGCCTTTATCGTATAGGAGCACGGTAACATTTGTTACTTAACGCAAAAAAAAACTCCGGCCCTCCTCCGATTGCAAAGCTATAAGGGCAAGTACGTGCGGGACGTTGAATACTTCGTGTTGAATCGCTGTCGCGCTGAATTGTCCCGCACTTACTTGCTTTGCTTGATTTTGGCTTTG
>JALVEF010000095.1 GCA_027031185.1 Saprospiraceae bacterium | reverse complement strand
GTCCGGCATGCGTGTCGGCACCGCCGCCATCACCACCCGCGGCCTGGGTGTGGACGAAGTGCGGCAAATCGTGGAGTGGATAGACGCCGTCATCACCGATCCCTTCAACGATGGCAAAAAGGCCCGCATCAAGGCCGAAGTCAAGGACATGATGCGCCACTTCCCGATCTATGCCTGAACGCGCCGTTGTTTCTGCGGGCGGGCGTCCGCAGAAACAACGGCATTTTCCGACGGCGGCACAGCAAACTAACTGCCGGATTTTTGCGTTCAAATACTACTCAAAACCCCCACGTCATGGCAAGAAAACGAATCGTCCGGCGCCTGTTTATCACGCTTATCTTTGTAGCAGCTCTGCTACTGGGTGCCATTATCGCTATCCCGTACTTCTTCAAGGATGACATCATCGCTGCCATCAAAAAGACAGCTAACGAGACGATGACGGCTACCCTGGATTTCGGAGATGTGGATATTTCTTTGTTGAAGAACTTCCCCTTACTTACCTTGTCTATCAAGGACTTATCTGTCGTGGGAAGAGACCAATTCGATGGTTTGCCACTCTATCGGGCGGCCAATACTTCGCTGGCCGTGGATTTAAAATCCGCCTGGAAAGCCCGACACGGGGGGCCACTGCACATCCGCAAAGTGGTACTGGACAAGCCGGACATTCGCATTGTCGTGCTGCCCGATGGCAAAGCCAATTATGATGTCACCAAATCGTCCGGCGATGGGGGAGAGACCCGTTATCATCTGCTGCTCAAATCGTATGAACTGCGCGATGCCCATATCGTCTATGATGACCGCAGCATAAAGTTTTTCCTGGAACTGGACGGGCTAAACCACCACGGTACCGGTCAATTCACAGAAAAGGTCTTCGACCTGGATACGCGCTCCACTGCCGACCGGCTGACGATGAAATACGGCGGCATTCCCTATCTGTCCAAGGTGCACGCCAAACTGGATGCCGTCTTTCACATAGACAATAAGAAAAGCAAGTATAGCTTAAAGGACAATGACCTGACACTCAATGACTTGCATGTGATCACCAACGGCTTTGTACAGTTGTTGCCCAAAGACGTGACGCGCATGGACTTGTCCTTTAAGGCGCCGTCCAATTCTTTCAAAGCGTTGCTCTCCGTGTTGCCGGCAGCATATACCGCGGACTTGGCGCGGGTGACGACCAAAGGCCAATTTGCGCTATCCGGTAGTGTCAAGGGCGACCTCGGCCCGGGCGAATCCGATTACCCGGCGCTCCAATTTGATTTGGACGTCAAGGACGGCTTAGTCAAGTATCCGGACCTGCCTCTGCCGGTTTCCGACATTCAGGTTCAAACCCAACTGCGCAAGCCCCAGGGCGATATGGACCTACTGACCGTTGACCTGCCGCATTTTCAGCTCAATGTCGGGCCCGATCCGGTGCGCGGTCGCCTGCACCTGACCCATCCACTCACCGACCCGAATGTGGATGCACAAGTACGGACACTGCTCCATCTCGAAAACGTAGCCAAAGCCTGGCCACTCCCGGACGTCAAGGAATTGGCCGGCCTGATTGATGCCGATGTGTTATTGAAAGCGCGGCAATCCCAACTGACCAACGGGGCGTATGATGCGGTGACCATGAAAGGTAAAATGGCGGTTTCGGACTTGATCTATTCGGCTGCCGGCATGCCGCGCGTGTTTGTCGAAAACGCCGTGGCTACTTTTTCCCCCCGGTTTGTGGACGTACCCCAATTTGACTTACAGCTCGGTAAAAGCGACCTGAAAGGTTCGGCCCGCATTGACAACCTACTGGCCTATATCTCTCCCAAACAGACGATGAAAGGGCGCATGCAGGTGCAGGCGCAACTGTTGGACCTGAATGAGTGGATGTCCTCCGACACTACCCACTCGACCGGAACGGTCGAAAACTCTCGTCCCTTTGACCGCTTTGACTTCGCCCTCGACGCCAGGGCTGACAAAGTCCTGTATGATACGTATGTCCTCCGCAATACCCGAGTAAAAGGACGCAGCACATCCAATAAACTCCACATCGCCGACTTTCAAACCCAAATCGGTGAGAGTGACTTGGGGGGAAGTGGCGTGCTGTCCAACCTGTTTGGCTACTTGTTTGAAAACCAGACGCTGATAGGTGACCTAAAGCTACGTTCGTCTTTTTTTGACGTCAATGCCTTTATGGATACAGACGCCAAAGGCGGCCGGACGGATGACCCGGCCGCATCAGAAGCGGCGTTTATCGTACCGGACAAGATGGATATCCGGCTGGCGGGCAAGTTTGATAAGGTGCGTTACGATACGTACGACCTGACGAATGTGGACGGTCAATTGCACATGGCGGATCATGCCATCTCCTTTGATCATGTCGTGGCCGGCTTCCTGGGAGGCAAGATGGCGTTGTCGGGTACTTATGACACCCACGATGAGACGGCACCTGCCTTTGACTTGCGCTATGCGATGCACCGCATGCGTTTCCGTCAGCTCTACCAGAAAATGGTCACCTTCCGCAAACTGGCGCCCATCGCCAAGTTTATTGACGGTGTATTCAATACCAAACTCCAATTCAAAGGCCGCCTGGGCGAGGACATGATGCCGGACCTGTCCGCCCTGACCGCGGCGGGTTTTCTGGAAACGGTCAATGGAAAAATTACCGGCCTGGAACCGCTCCAAAAAATCGCTACCACACTCGATGTGCCCGAATTGGAAAAACTCACCATCCAAAATACCAAAAACTGGTTTGAAATACGCGACGGCAAGCTGCAGCTCAAGCCCTTTGAATTGCACCAACAGGACATCGCCATGAAGGTGGCGGGATATAGCCGCTTCGGCGAGGGGATGAACGTCGAGATGACGCTCAAAATCCCGCGCAAAAAACTAGAAGCCAATGCCGCCGGACGCGCCGCCGGCAAGGGCCTGGACTTGCTCCGCGCCCAGGCCGCTAAACTCGGCGTCAATATCAGCAAGAGCGAATTTGTTAATGTCAAGGCCATCCTGACGGGCAAGCTGGATAAACCCCGCGTCAAGGTGCAACTTCTCGGTGGCTCCGGCCGCTCCATCGAGGAAACCGCCAAGGAGACGGCCAAAGAAGTGGTCAAACAGGCCAAAGACTCACTTCAACGGGCGGCAGACCGCGAACTGGAGAAGGCCAAAGCCAGGGCCAAAGCCGAAGCGGATAAGGCCATTGACTCCGCCAAAGCCGTGGTAAAGCACGAAACCGAAAAGGCCATCGAAAAAGCAAAAGACGAGGTCACCAAAAAGGTGGGCGAACAAGTCGGAAAAGCAGCTAATGACAAGGCCAAAGACATTCTCAAAGACGCTGGCGTGGACGACAAAGCCGACGACGTCATCAACAAGGGCAAAGACATCCTGGACAAATGGAATCCTTTCAAAAAGAAGAAAAAGAAGAATTGAGCACCCTCCTGCGCAAGTACGCGGACTTGCTCATCAATTATTGCGTGGAAGCCCGACCGGGCGACAAAATCCTGATAGAGTCCACCTTCCTGGCGGAGCCCTTGCTCCGCGAACTGTGGCGCAGCGGCTTGGAAGCAGGCGCCATCTTGGAATTTTCCCTGGATTTCCGGGACAAACAGCGCCTGTTTTACCAACACGCCGGTGAGTCCCAACTCTCTTATGTGCCACTACTGAAACGACACGCGTTTGAAGCGTTCGACGGATACATATTTGTACGTGCACCTTATGACTTTGATGAAAGTCATAAGGACTTCCCGTACAAGTGTCGTTTGCGACAGGAGGCGATGCAGCCTATCCGCCGGACTTATTTTAAGCGCACGGCCACCCGGGAACTAAAGCGCAATTTATGTCAGTTTCCGACAGAGATTGCGGCCCAAAGGGCCGGCATGGATCTACCTGCCTACCGCGAGTTTATCTTTAAGGCGTGCAAGCTGTACGACGAAGACCCGGTCCGGTCCTGGCTCGAAGTGCGGCGCGTCCAACAGACGATCGTGGACCGGCTCAATGCAGCCACGCATATCCGGTTTGTGGGCGAGCGCACGGACATCTCATTCTCCACCAAAGGGCGCATCTGGATCAATTCGGATGGCCAAACCAATATGCCGTCCGGAGAAGTTTATACATCGCCGGTGGAGGACTCCGTCAACGGACACATTTATTTCAAATACGCCACGGATGGGGGAGAGGAGATTACAGACATCAACCTGGAAGTCAAAGACGGCTGGATCACCTCCTGGAATGCTTCTTCTAACCGTGCTCATCTGGACAAGATCTTTGCCATAGATGGTGCCCGACGCTTTGGGGAAGCAGCCGTCGGCACCAACTACGACATCCAGCAATTTACGAAAAACATTCTATTTGACGAAAAGATCGGCGGCACCATCCACATGGCCGTGGGGCAGTCCTACTTGCAGACGGGCGGCCAAAACCAGTCAGCCGTCCACTGGGATCTCATCAAGGACATGAAAAACGGGGGGCGGATTTACGCCGACGGCCTGCTGATTTATGAGAATGGCCAGTTTTTGTGAATGGGGGTTGGTTTGCCAAGCTTGTGTTCCGGGCTGTACGGCGTGATGCCGAGCGGGGAGGTAGGTGCTGATGGTGGTTTGGCAAACCAGCGGGTTCTTGGGCTGTACGGCGTGATGCCGAGCGGGGAGGTGGTAGTTGGTTTGCCAAACCTGTGTTCCGGGGGGTACGGCGTGATGCCGAGCGGGGATGTGGGCGCTGATGGTGGTTTGGCAAGCCGTGGCGGGACTTGTCCCGGGGACAAGTACGTGCAGGGAGCTGCCAAAGGCAGCTCCCTGCACGATTCCA
>JALVEF010000094.1 GCA_027031185.1 Saprospiraceae bacterium | reverse complement strand
TCCGAAGTACATAGATAAAAATCACGGCGGTGTCTTTATTTGGTGGGATATGTTGTTTGGTACCTATCAACGGGAGGAAGAGCCGCCGACTTACGGCATTACTCGGCCCGTCAACAGCTGGAATCCGGTCTGGGCCAATGTGAGTCATTTGGCGCGGATGTGGCATGAGATGAAGCAAATTCCGGGCTGGGCAGACAAGCTCCGGTACTTGTTTTATAAGCCGGGTTGGTTGCCGGCCACGTTAGGCGGCTACCGGCCCGCTCCTGCGGTGGACAAGGCCCGTTATCGTAAATATGATCCGCCGGTCTCCCGGCCATTGGCGGTCTATGTGATGGCGCAATTTGTGGTGCTGGTGGGGCTGGCGTCCTGGTTTATGTTTGTACATGAGCAGATGGCGCTGTGGCCCAAGTTGGGACTGGCCTTGTTGATTGGCCTGGCGTCCGTGACGGTGGGCGGTCTGCTGGAACATCGCCGGTGGGCAAAAGCGGCGGAAGCCGTCAAGCTGCTTGCCTCTATCGCGGCAGCGGTGTATATGCACCTGTACGCCGGTCTGCCCGCGGCTGTAATATATGGGGCGGTATTGTGGGCGGTTGTGTCCCTGCTATACGTTTACAAGAAGCTGTAAGCGGTGCGGAGTCAGACGGCTTCGGCGATGACTTCCTTGACCTCGGGCACCATGCGGGAGAGCATGGTCTCAATGCTGCCTTTCAAGGTCATCGTGGAAGACGGACAGCCGGAGCAGGCGCCTTGCATCAGGACGGTGACCACGCCGTTGTCGTAACTTTTGAATTCGATATTGCCACCGTCATTCTGGACGGCGGGTTTGACGTATTTGTCCAGGATTTCCTTGATTTTGCGGACAATTTCGCCCGTCTTTTCATCGTACTGGTAGCCGTAGCCCTTTTCTTCTTCGAGTTGGCGCATCGCCGCGTCAAAGCCTTCCTTAACGACGGTACCGCCGTCTTCGATGTATTTCTTGATGAACTCTTTGAGCTTGAGCATGATGTCCGGCCACTCGTAATTGGGCTCTTTGGTGACGGCGACGAAGTTGTTGGAGAAATAGACGGACTTGACGTAGGGCAAGGCCATCAGCTCACGGGCAAAGGGCGACCATTCTTCGGCCAAAGCGGTATCTCGAAACTCCGCCCGTCCCGGGTGCAGCATTTTGTTGGTGACGTATTTAAGCGTCTCGGGATTGGGCGTTTGCTCGGTATATAGGAGTACTTGACTGGTCTTTTCCATGGCAGGTGTTTTTGTTCGACTTCCCATGCTAAACACGTCCGGGAGACATTTGTTTGCCGGTGGCCCAATGCTTATCACCGGCCTGCCTGACCGCTGTCATTTATATTTTCCGGGCTGCATCGCACCTTTATGCATACAAAAAATGTAACTGTTTAGGTGCTCCTGTTTTTACGCAAAAACAGCGGGTACCTAAACGGTTACCAAAAAATCAAAAAAGGAGACATGAAAAACCTGGTGATTCTGGGCGCCGGTACAGCCGGCACAATGATGGCCAATCATTTGGTGCGAGTCTTGCCACCGGAAAAATGGCAGATCACGATAGTGGATCAGTACAAGACACACTATTACCAGCCGGGGTTTTTGTTTCTTCCTTTTGACCTGTACAAGCCCAAACAGGTAAAGAAGAAAGGGAAGAAATTTATACCCAAGGGCGTGCGCTACATCAACGAAAAGATTGAGCGGATTTTCCCGGATGAAAACCGTGTCGAGCTGGAAAGTCAGGAATTGTCCTATGACATCCTGATCATTGCTACGGGCTCCAAGATCTATCCGGAGGAGGTAGAAGGTATGAAGGGCCCGATGTGGCACAAGAATATCTTTGACTTCTACACCTATGAAGGGGCCCTGGCACTGCGCAATTACTTGCGCGAGTGGCAAGGGGGCAAGCTGGTCGTCCACATCTCCGAAATGCCCATCAAATGTCCCGTGGCCCCGCTGGAGTTTGCTTTCCTGGCCGATGACTATTTCAAGCGCAAAGGCATGCGTGACAAAGTGGACATCACTTTTGTGACGCCGCTGGACGGGGCTTTCACCAAGCCGCGCGCTACGAAGGCACTTCATTATTTGCTCGAGACCAAGCATATCAAGGAAGTACCCAATTTTGACATCGAACGGGTGGACTATGAGCACAACAAGATCATAGACTATGCCGACCGCGAGGTCGAATATGACTTATTGGTCACGGTACCGCCCAATCTCGGTGATGCGGTTATCGAGCGCTCGGGCATGGGCGATGATATGAATTATGTCCCCACCGACAAGGCGACTTTGCAGTCCAAGGCCTATGAGAATGTCTTTGTCATCGGAGATGCGTCCAACCTGCCTGCATCCAAGGCAGGCTCCGTGGCCCACTTTGAAGCCGAAATCCTGACGGAAAACATCCAGCGCTACATCAAAGGGCAGCCGCTGAAGAAGGAGTTTGACGGCCACGCCAACTGCTTCATCGAAACCGGCGGGGGCAAGGCGCTTTTGATTGACTTCAACTACACGCATGAGCCGGTCGAGGGTACTTTCCCGCTGCCCGGTGTCGGCCCGTTGACCTTGCTCAAAGAAAGCCGCACCAACCATCTGGGCAAGTTGGCGTTCCGGTGGATTTATTGGAATCTGCTGCTGCCGGGACGTCATATTCCGCTTGTCACGGCGACCATGTCGGAGGCCGGCAAGCATTTCGAGACGAAAGAAAGTTGAATCCACTTGCGCGTCAGCGCAAAAACTCAAATAAAAACAGTCATGGAAAAAGTAATTGCAAACATTCCTGTCAAGGTCAATGAACAGGGCTACTTGCTTGATTTCTCTCAGTGGAACGAGGATATCGCCCGCGAATTGGCCCGGGAAAAAGGGATCGTGCTGACAGACGAGCACTGGCGGATCATCCGCTACTTGCAAGAGAAGCACAAGGCCGATGAGCCGCTTTCGATACGGGGGATCAAGAAGAGTGGGATCATCCCCATCAAGGAGTTTTATCGTCTGTTTCCCGGCGGGCCGCTCAAGGTCGCTTCGCTGATAGCGGGGATACCCAAGCCGAAGAGTTGTCTTTGAATGTGCCCTGTGCACCCTATTATTCACGTGACCTGCGTGCGGGCCGCGCACCCAAAATGAAAGTTTGCGGGCGTGGCCGCCCGCGGGGTTACAAAAGCCTACGAAAATGGGAACCACAGTCAAAAAAATGCTTTTCATCCTTTCCAAGGCTACTTTGGAGAATGTCTATGCCGCGTTCATTATGGCCAATGGCGCGCGAATGGAGGGGATAGAGGCCGAGATATTTTTCACTTTCTTTGGACTGGAAGCGGTCGAGAAGAAGAAACTGGAGCATCTGCATACCGCCACGGTAGGTAATCCGGCGATGCACATTCCGACGCTGCTCGGCGGCTTGCCGGGGATGGAGGCGCTCGCGTCCAATATGATGAAACGGCGAATGGAGCAGATGGACATCCCGCCGGTGGGTGAGTTTTTGGAGATTTTGTCTGATTCCGGGGTGCGCCTGTGGGCGTGCAAGCTGGCAGTGGATATGTTTAAGCTCAAGGAAGAGGACTTGGTGGACGAGATTGAAGGTATTCTGACGATCGGCGATTTTTACAACCGCGCCGATATGGAAGGGACGCACATTGTGTTTATTTGATGTGTTGAAATAGCCGGTCCAAGGTGAACGGTCCAAGGTCAACGGAATGAGAAAAACCTATAAGGTTTTTATAAACCTTATAGGTTTTTTTTTTAGCGCGTGTTGAAATACCCGGTACATGCCTGGCTTTGTTTTACTTTGCTTTGCTTTGCTTTGCTGTCAGCTTTAGCTGACGGGATAAAAGTAGCAAAGTATAAAGGGGCTTCAGCCCCGATGATGATCCGGGATGTAGGGGCTAAAGCCCCAAATCTTCTTTGTGCTCTTTCCCCGGCGGCTGAAGCCGCCGGCAAGGGGGGGCTATTTTTTTCTCTGTTTGCCGGCTAAAGCCGAGATGAGTTTTGCAAGGAATATTTTGCCGGCGCCCGCCGCCAAAATATTCCGGGTTCACCAGCCGGCCGCTAAACCGTTTTCCGTCCTGTACGCACGGGCGTGCGTACAGGACGGAAAAGTAGTTATGCCTCGATTTCTTCCTTGTGTAGTTGATAGCCCACCAGTGGCCCGGGTGTGCGGCAGGAACAGGATTCCGATGGTGGGCCGGGTAGCTGCCGGAAGCCGTTTTTTTCGAGTACGCGGGCGGATGCGGCATTTTGGGCATGGGTGTAAGCGGTGAGCGTGCGGCATCCGTATTCCGAAAAAGCCTTGTGGACCATCAGACGAACGGCTTGGGTGGCGATGCCCCGGCCCCAGTAGTCGCGGCCCAGGAAGTAGCCTATGCGCTTTACCTGCGGGACATCGGTGTCTTCCAGGCCGATGGTGCCGGCGAGTTGGCCGTTGACGATGATGCCCAGGACGATGCCGGCTTCTCCGCTCCGGACTTTGGTGATAAAGGCTATGGCGTCTTCCGGGTGGTAGGGATAGGGGAAACGCTCGCTTAGGTAGCGGCTAACCAGTGAATCATTGCCGAGGTGCGCCAGGCGGGGAGCGTCTGCGGTGGTCAATGGCCGGAGAGAGATGTGGTTCATAACTGACGTGTCGTCTTGCACTTACTTGCTTTGCCTTGCCGTCAACTTTAGGTGACGGGATAAAAGTAGCAAAGTATAAAGGGGCATCAGCCCCGATGATGATCCGGGATGTAGGGGCTAAAGCCCCAAATCTTCTTTGTGCTCTTTCCCCGGCGGCTGAAGCCGCCGGCAAGGGGGGGCTATTT
>JALVEF010000093.1 GCA_027031185.1 Saprospiraceae bacterium | reverse complement strand
ATTCGCCGTCAACCGCCCTTTGCGGCGCAGTTCAAAGGCCAGTCTTTGCACAATTTGCCGGAGTACGTCCCGCAGGGACGAGACCGAGATCGTATCCCGGTCGAAGGTCCGTTCGGTGGACATAGACTTCTGTTCGTGATACGGGACGACCGGGCGGTCGTCAATGGCATTTGCCCGGCGCCAAAGCTCCAGGCCGTGCTTGCCAAATTCGCGGCGCAGCAATGCCGGCGGCATCTCTCGCAGCGTACGCACCGTCCGCACCCCCATAGACTCCAACCTGGCCCGCGTCTTCAAACCCACCGACGGCAGCTTTCGTACCGGCATCGGCGCGATATACGCCCGTTCGTCTCCCGGCGCCACCATAAACGCCCCATTCGGTTTGGCGTCATCCACCCCGATTTTAGAAATCAGCTTATTCACCGACAGGGCCGATGAGATGGGCAATCCCGTCTCCCGTTCGATCCGCGCACGCAGCTCCCGGCTCCATTTCCACGTACCGATGTACCGGTCCATTCCCGACACATCCAAATAAAACTCATCAATTGAAGCCTTCTCATAGAGCGGAGCCGCCTCGGCAATCACCTCCGTCACCAGCCGCGAATACTTCGAGTACAGCTCCATATCCCCCCGCAATACGATCGCATCCGGGCACAGGCGCCTGGCCATCTGCATCGGCATCGCCGAGTGCACCCCATAGCGCCGGGCCTCATAACTCGCCGATGCCACCACACCCCGGCGACCAGGCCCACCTATCAATAAGGGACGCCCCTTCAGCCGGCTATCCCTAAGCCGCTCCACCGACACAAAAAATGAGTCTAAATCCAGATGCAATATCGCCCGGTCGAATTCCACACCACAAAAATAAAAACATTTTGTTTTATGAGCAACTTTTTGTTTCGCAAAGCGCAATTAAAATTACCTCGAAAAATTCTTCATATCGAAAGAAAATTCATATAATTGCTCCCGCTGGAAGACACACCAGCCAAAAACGATTAACCAATCGTGACTGTTTGGGTGCTCCTGTTTTTAGGGATAAAGGGCCATTTTCGCACAAAAACAGCGGGCACCTAAATAGTTACAACCAACACCAAAAACAATTGCACATGAAAAAATTCACCACACTTACTCTACTGGCTGCCCTGCTCATCGCCGCTTGTTCAAAAGAGCGCCCCGCAGCGATCAGCCAAGATTTTTCCAAGTCGGTCATCCCACGGGAAAAGATCGTCCAAACAGTCGAACAAAGCCTGCGACAAGGCAAAGTATTCAATTGGGCCGACGCCGACGACCAATTGCTCTGGAGCGCCGGTATGGTATCTGACAGCTTCTTCGCCATCGGATACCAAATCAAAGGCATCCAAGACTTCAAAGCCGTCATCAAAGATATCAACATCCACGATCCACAATGGACGGCTGCCAAAGACAAAATACTGCAAGTCATCCTCGAAGGAGAACAAAAGCTAAATCCTTCCAAAAAGCTGACGGTCAATGACTTACTGCCCTTTGGCCAACCCAAAGTGCTGCCAAACTTCACCGTCCGTATTACCAACCCGGAGACGATCACCAAGCTCCGGCACATGGACGAAGTTCGCTATGTAGAAGCGTCTGGATTTAATCTCCAGGACGGGCGCACCGTCGAGCGATCCAATAGCGGATGCGGAAGCACCGGCCCCGCTTCCTATATCTACCCCGCAGACTACTCCACCTATGCGCCTTATGTCAAAGTGCCTTGGAACTTCCAAAACGCCAATATCCCCAGCGCATGGGCACAAAGCACCGGCAACAACATCAAGGTCTGCATCATTGACACCGGAGGCTCCGATGACCAGGACAACCTTGGATCTCCCAATGACTTCAACTCCGGATGGTCCCAAAACCGCACCATCGAAAAGAAAAGCACGCTCTACCACGGTTGGTGGTGGTGGCGCGAACTGGACCCTCCCCACGATCAGTGTGGCCACGGCACCGCTTGTTCCGGCCTCGCAACTGCACCTCGCGGCAGCGACGGCAATGCCGTCGGCGTAGCTTACAATGCCGACCTGGTCGTCTATCGCGCCGTCGAAGATGTTTTCATCTCCAACTCCAATGAACGCGAAGGCGTCCGCGATGCGCTCGTAGATGCCGCCCTGGACCCGGCCGTCAAAATCATCAGCATGTCCATCGGCACACCATTCTGGAGCAGCACCGTCGCCGATGGCATCTACTTCGCCGACGCCTATGGCAAAATGATGTTCGCCGCCGCAGGCACATCCACTTCCTGGACCAGCTGGTACCCGGTCATCTTCCCCGCCAATATGGACGAAACCATCGCCGTCACCGGAGTCAAAGAAGGTAGCCCCATGGTCAAGTGCACCGTCTGTCACGACGGCCCCGAAGTGGAATTTGCTGTCGTCATGGAGCGCGCCGGCAACAGCGACCGCACCACGCTGACGCTTTCCAACGAAAACACCAATACACCTACTTATTTCGGCGGCTCTTCATGCGCCACCGCCACCATGGCCGGCATCACCGCTTTGGTCTGGGCCAAAAACCCCTACCTCTCTCGCAGCCAGGTCAAAACCAAACTCATCCAGGCTTCATCCAACTATCCCTATCCGGACAGCGACTTGGGCTGGGGCACCGTAGATGCCTACCAGGCGGTATCTAATACCTGGTAAAAACACGCGCCCACACACTTTTTCCGACAAAGCGGCCGCGACCCGGCCGCTTTGTCCTTTTTTAGGGCCTAATTGGGCATCAACAGGCAAAAAAAACATTTTCACGGAACAGCTCAAAACTCCCTTCTCATATACTCGTTACGAACAGGTTTGGGACTTGGGAATGTCGATCACCGATTAACGAATGAAGATTTGAGAAGTAGGCGGTTCGACTAGCTCAGGGATTCATTCTAAAATCGTAAATCGGTGTTCCTTGTTCGATATTCTTCATGTTCCTTGTTCGGTGTTCTAATTGTCCCAAAACAAATCGCTTTGAGTATAACTAACAAACTTTTTCCTACTTTTACCCCACTACGCAACTGTACCAACAAACAATCCTACTATGCACCTGACTACCATAGACTGGGCCATTATTGCCTTCTTTTTTGCTTTGACACTTGGCATTGGCATCCTGGTGTCCCGCCGCTCCGGCAAAGACACATCCGAATACTTCCTTTCCGGTCGTAAAATGCCCTGGTGGCTGCTAGGTTTCAGTATGGTGGCCACTACCTTCGCAGCCGATACACCACTCCTTGTGACAGACATCGTCCGCAAAGACGGTGTCGCCGGCAATTGGGTCTGGTGGGCCTTCCTCCTGACCGGCATGCTGACCGTCTTTGTCTATGCAAAACTGTGGCGCCGCAGCGGCGTGCGCACCGACATGGAGTTTTACGAACTCAGATACGGCGGAACAGCTGCAGAATTCCTGCGCGTATTTCGCGCACTCTATCTCGGTCTCATCTTCAACGTCCTCGTCATGTCCGTGGTCACCCTGGCAGCTATCAAAATCGGCGGAATTATGCTCGGCCTCTCGCCCGGCCAAATCGTTTGGACCACAGGCATCATCGTCGTATTGTTTAGCGCACTGGGTGGTTTTCGCGGTGTAGTTTATACAGACTTCATCTTGTTCGTGATAGCCATGTTCGGTGCCGTAGCCGCTGCTTATTATGCGGTGACACTCCCCGAAGTGGGCGGACTACACGAACTTTTCAAGCACGATACGGTCCGCCAAAAGCTAAGCATGATACCCTCCCACGCCCAACGTGAGCAGCTCATCCAACTCCTCATCATTCCACTTGCCGTCCAATGGTGGAGTTCCTGGTATCCGGGCGCCGAACCCGGCGGGGGCGGATACATCGCCCAACGCATGTTGGCAGCCAGGGACGAAAACCACGCCATCGGCGCCACCTTCTTTTTCAATATCATGCACTACGCCATCCGACCCTGGCCGTGGATCCTGGTCGGATTGGCATCACTTGTGGTTTTCCCCGACTTGGAAAGTTTACAAACCGCCTTTCCCAAGATCAGCCAGGTCGGGCACGACATGGCATACCCCGCCATGCTCAATTTCCTCCCCCATGGGCTACTGGGACTGGTACTCGCCTCCCTCATCGCCGCCTACATGAGCACCATCTCCACTCACCTCAATTGGGGCGCATCCTACTTCGTCAATGACTTTTACAAACGACTGGTCCGTCCCGACGCCCCTGAGCGCGAACTCGTGAGTGTCGGCCGTCTCTCTACCGTCTTAATGATGGTTTTGAGCGCCTGGTTGGCGCTCAATTTGAATAATGTAAAGCAGATCTTTGACATTGTCATTCTATTCGGTGCCGGAACCGGCCTGATCTTCATCCTCCGCTGGTTTTGGTGGCGCATCAACGCATGGAGTGAAATCACCGCCATGATAGTATCCGGCGCCATATCCCTGTTCTTCAAGTTCAACGAAACCGGTCGCGCACTATTCACCGACCACGGCCCTTTGCCGGCCTGGTCCCAATACCCCATCGTCGTGGGGCTGACTACCGCAGCCTGGCTCATCGCCACTTTTCTTACCCGGCCCGAACGACACGAAGTATTAGAAACATTCTACCGAAAAATCCGCCCTTATCCAAAGGGGTGGTTGCCCGTCATTCGACGGGCGAAAGACAGTGATACCCTACAGCAAGCCGGCAAGTCCGGATCAGCCCTGCCCCAAGGCATCCTGGCCACCATGACCGGCGCCATATTGGTCTATGCCATATTGTTTTTGATTGGCAAAATCCTCTACCGCCAATGGACACAAGCCGGACTACTTTTCCTCGTCAGTCTGGCAGCACTTTTCATCCTT
>JALVEF010000092.1 GCA_027031185.1 Saprospiraceae bacterium | reverse complement strand
CGGTGAGCATTTTGACGAAGAGATTGGGCAAATTTGCCGCAAATAAACTCGTAAACCGGTTTGATCTGTACATACTGGCTTCAACAGGAACAAAAATGCCTATTTTATCCCTAAAAACAGGAGCACCCAAACAGTTACATTGGTAGTAAATCGAAAGCGTTTGTTTTGTAGTTTCGCTTAATTTTGGCGCTCTCGCAAAATCCGCTTTATGCAGCAGTTTCGCAAGTTATCTATTGTCGTTCCGGCTTACAATGAAGCGAAGACTATTCATTTGATCTTAGACAAGATAGCGGAGGTGAAATTGCCCCAAGGCCTGGAGAAGGAGATCGTGGTAGTGGATGATTGTTCGCAGGATGGTACCTTGGATGTGCTTCGGGCATACTGTCAACAACATCCGGATCGGGATATCGTGTTATGTGCTCATGAGACCAATCAGGGGAAAGGTGCTGCCTTGCATACCGGCATTGCCCGGACGACGGGAGACCTGATTGTCATACAGGATGCCGACCTGGAATATGATCCCCACGAATACAACATACTGTTAGCGCCTATCCTGAAAGGTGTGGCCGATGTCGTCTATGGGTCGCGGTTTGTGGGAGGCAAGCCCCATCGCATTTTGTTTTTCTGGCACTCCATCGGCAACCGTTTTCTTACCCGGCTATCCAATATGTTTACGAACCTGAATCTGACGGATATGGAGACGTGTTACAAGCTGTTTCGGGCCGATATCTTAAAGTCGCTGGATTTGCGGGAAAAGCGCTTTGGTTTTGAGCCCGAGGTGACGGCCAAGGTGGCGCGGGTGCCGGGGATCCGGATATACGAAGTGGGTATCTCCTATTACGGACGCACCTACGGAGAGGGCAAAAAGATCGGGTGGCGGGATGGCTTCAGGGCCATTTACGCCATTATCAAGTATGGTATGTTTCGCTGAGCAGCGCATCCTCTACTCTTGTCGTTTTTCAAGTTGTGTTACCGAGACAAGCTAATTTTGGCGCCGGTGGCGGCGCCAAAATTTCTTATCTTTGGCGTGGCAGCCGGGCGCTGCTGTGTGTGATTCTTCTCTTCAATTCACCTTCGATATGAAAAAAGCACTGCTTCTCCTGTTGTTTGTGGCCGGTGTGTCCGGTCTATCCGGTCAAAGCCGCTATTGGGAACTTTCGGAAGCTCCCGGCCCGGTAGCCCATCGCCGGCTTCACCCCGCGCAGGCGGCTTATTTTCGCCTGGACTATGCGGCGGCTTCCCGTGATTTGCTGGATGCCTCTCGCCGGAAGGCGCCGTTGCGGCTCCGTCTTCCCATGCCGGATGGCAGCATGCCGTATTTTGTACTGACCGATTCTCCGGTGATGGAACCGGGTCTGGCCGCCAAATATCCGGACATCAGGACGTTTCTGGGTCACCGGGAGGATAATCCCCGGATTTGGGGGCGCTTTGATATTACGCCGGCCGGATTCCACGGCTATGTGCTGGGGATGCAAAGCCCGGTCATCATAGATCCGGTGTCCCAAGACGATCCGGTGCACTATCAAGTCTTGTACAGGAAAGACCTGCCCCAGCCGCCGGCGCATTTTTATTGTGAATTGGAAAATGAAGCGCCGGATAATCCTGCCGGCGACCCGTCCGGTGGCGCCGGTGCAGCGCTGCTCACTCCCCGCACCGAATCCGTCCAATTGCGCACGTACCGGCTGGCGCTGGCCACCACCGGAGAGTATTCCATCAAATTTGGTTCAAACAAGGCCTCCATACTGGCGGAGGTCGTCACGGCCATCAATCGCGTCAATTCGATCACGGAGCGGGACTTTGCCGTGCATCTCAATCTGATAGACAATACGGATACCTTGTTTTTCATGGATCCAAATACAGATCCCTACACCAATGGCAATACCCAGGCGATGATCAACGAAAATCCCCAGGCGATTTCGCAGTTTATTCCGCTGAACGACTACGACATGGGCCATGTCTTTGGTACGGGAGGTGGCGGTTTGGCCCAATTGCAAAGCGTGTGCACGGGGGCGCGGGCGCGTGGTGTCACCAGTGCCGGGCATTTGGATGGCGATGAGTTTTATGTGGATTATGTGGCGCACGAGATGGGCCACCAGTTCGGTGCCAATCATACATTCAATAATTGCTCGGGCTTTGCCGGAGGAAATGAAAATGCGGGTACCGCCTATGAACCCGGCAGCGGTTCCACGATTATGTCCTATTCGGGCGCTTGCGGCGCCAACAACATCCAATTTGACTCGGATCCCTATTACCATGTGGCGTCGCTCATGGAGATTACCGATTATATGATCAATGGTTTTGGTAGCAGCTGTGCGGTGAAGACAGACGCGAATAACCACTACCCCGTTGCTGAGATACCCCTGGAGGATGGTTTTTACATTCCCATACGGACGGCGTTTATGCTCCAAGGGATAGGCAGCGATGAGGATGGCGACTCGTTGTCTTACAACTGGGAGGAATTTGACTTGGGGCCGCTGTCGCCGATAGGGAATCCGCAGGGCAATGTGCCGATTTTCCGGTCTGTTCCGCCCAATCCGAAGCCATATCGTTTTTTTCCACGCCTGGCGACGATCTATTCGGGCAGTACAGACATCAAAGAACTGCTTCCCACGTATTCGCGTGATTTGACCTTCCAATTTGTGGTGCGGGACAATCATCCCGGTGGTGGTGCGGCGGCCTGGGCCCGGGTAGCCTTTCACGCGACGGCGGATGCGGGGCCGTTTGTGGTCACGTCTCCCGGCTTGTCAGACAATGAGTGGGAAGTGGGCGAATACGCCGAGGTGACCTGGAATGTGGCCAACACCGACCAAGCCCCTGTCAACTGTCAGTGGGTGAATATCCGTCTTGTACATGGTTTTGATTATGACAACAGTATATTACTGGGGACGCACCTGCCCAATTCGGGTACGGCCTACGTCCAAGTGCCTTCGCTCACCGGTACCGGCTATCATCTCATCGTGGAGGCAGCGGACAATGTCTTTTTGGATGCTGCTACCGGAGTGCTCAGCATTGTAGATCCGGTGACGCCCCGGCTATCCGCCGGTATATCCGTCACGGCACTCAAGATGTGTCTGCCGGAGACAGATACGGTGACGATCGGTACGGCAGGTCTGGGTGGCTATACCGGTCAAGCGCATCTGGCAGTAACCGGGACGCTGCCTACCGGGGCCATCGTCGCCTTGAGTGATTCGGTAGTGACGGCGGGCACACCGGTCAGTTTGTACCTGGATTTTACTCAGGTGACCGATTATGCACCTGTGGATTTGCAAGTGGTCGTGACAGATGACAATGGAGTGGATATCACGTTGCCGTTGCATTTGGAGCTGAGTGACTTTGACTTTTCTGCACTGGCTACTGTTGCACCGGCCAACGGTGCCGTGTCTGTGCCCATATTCCCGCAATTTGAGTGGCCTCAATTGGCGGCTGCCGATACTTATGAAATGCAGGTGGCCAGCAATCCCGCTTTTGATTCGACGAGTCTGGTATTTGGGAAGTCGGGGATGACCGGCCATGTGCTGCAGTTGCCCGTGGATTTGGAGCCCGGTTCGGTGTACTATTGGCGGGTGCGTGCGCTCAATTCGTGTGGTGTGGGCGAATGGACGCTACCGGCCGCGTTTGCGACGGCAGGTCAAAATTGCGGGGCGACGCCGGCTACGGATGTGCCGCTGATTATCTCAAGCGGTAGTCCGTCCACGAAGACCAGTGTCATTCATATCAATAGTGCGGGCACGGTCAATGATCTGAATGTCAAGAATTTGAAGGGACAACACGGCTTTATGAGTGATCTTTCGATCCGGCTGATCGCTCCGTCGGGCGAGTCGGCTTACCTGATGAAAAATCAATGCGGCAATGTCGGTGCGAGTTTTAACCTGAGCTTTGATGATGATGCGATTAACAGCCCGTGTCAGATGCAGGGCAAGGTGAAGCCGTACGAGGCATTGTCCGTCTTCCAGGGGGTGGGTACCCAGGGGGACTGGACGCTGGAAGTTCATGACAATACGTCCGGTGGCGGCGGCTCCATCACGGGGTGGAGTATTGAGCTGTGTTCGGATGCGGTGCTCAGCCCTCCGGTGCTGGTGCACAACGAGGTGCTAATGGCAGACAACGGCGTGGAATTGGCCATCACACCGACCCATCTTCAGGTGACCGATGCGGATAATGCGCCGGTCGAGTTGGTCTATACATTGGTGAGCCAGCCCCAATTCGGCATGGTCAAGAAGTGGGGGATTCCCCTACAATTGGGTGAGCATTTTACCCAGTTTGATATTGACTATGGGGATGTGACTTATTACAATTGGCCCGGTGACCATCCGGCGGATGAGTTTCTTTTTGCGGTGACCGATGGTCAGGGAGGATTGGTTCCCGTGACGGCATTTCATATCCAGATTGGCCCGGTGGCCACCGGCGATGTGGAGCAAACCGGTTTTGTGCTGTACCCCAATCCGGCTGCCGACAGGGTGACGGTCCAATTTGACAATGATTGGACAGGCCGCAAGCAACTTCGCCTGAGCGACGTGACGGGGCGCGTGATTCGACAGGTGACGGTGGCGGATAAGCAGTATCAGTGGTATGTCGGCGACTTGCCGCCGGGCGTATATTTTGTACAGGTGTCGGCCGGTGACCGCCGTCAGATGCGTAAGCTCGTGGTGGAATAGGAGGTAACTGTTTAGGTACCCGCTGTTTTTGCGCTAAAATGGCCTTTTCGCGCCTGTCTTTGGTAAAATTTTCTCATGTAGCGGTGCTACACATCGAAAATTTTACCTTCGACATCCACGAAAATGCCTATTTTATCCCTAAAAACAGGA
>JALVEF010000091.1 GCA_027031185.1 Saprospiraceae bacterium | reverse complement strand
GGGCATTGGACACCGCCGGGTTAATTATAAGATGAGAGATGCCGGCTTTAGCCGGCAAAGGTATTGGGGCGAGCCTATTCCAATCGTCTATGATGCGGAAGGTGTCGCCGAAGCGTTGCCCCTGGATGAACTGCCGCTGACCTTGCCCGATGTGTCGGATTTTCGTCCAAGCGCCGACGGGCGTTCGCCACTCGCGCGGGTGGAGTCGTGGGTACAGCTTCCGGACGGACGCCGGCGCGAGACGGATACCATGCCCGGCACGGCCGGCTCCGCCTGGTATTTTATGCGCTACACCGATCCGCACAATGACGAGGCGTTTGCGTCCAAAGAAGCCCTGGACTACTGGTCCAATGTGGACTTGTACGTCGGCGGTTCCGAGCATGCGGTCGCGCACCTGATGTATTCGCGGTTTTGGACCAAATTTCTCTATGACTTGGGCTATGTCAATTACGATGAGCCATTCCAAAAACTCATCAACCAGGGGATGATCCAGGGCATCATTGAGATGGTCTGTCTGGTCAAGCGCGACGGCCGCAATGTCTTCGTCAGCGCAGATATGGTGGATGACTTCTCCGCCGTGTCCAAATTGTATGTCCCCATACAATTTGTCACGGATTATGGCAAGGAAGGCTCTTATCTGGACGAAGAAGGCATCCGCCAATTCATCGAATGGGCGCCGGACTACCGCGACGCCCGTTTCGAGATGCCGGGCGGCATCTTCGAAAACGGGCAATTCACGCCCGCTGAGCCCGGAGCTGCCTGCCGCTTCGTGACCGTCTCCGAAGTGGGCAAGATGTCCAAGTCACGCTACAACACGATCAATCCGGATGATATCATCGAACAGTACGGGGCTGATACTTTCCGCATGTATGAAATGTTTCTCGGTCCTATCGAACAGTCCAAGCCATGGAATACGCACGGCATTGACGGTGTCTCCAAATTTATTAAGCGCTTTTGGGCACTCTTTTATGATGACAAAGGCCGGTGGTTGGTCTCTGATACTCCCCCCACGGACGAGGCCCTGAAAATCCTGCACCGCACCATCAAAAAGGTGACGGAAGACATTGAGCGCTTCTCTTTCAACACGGCTGTGAGTGCCTTTATGGTAGCGGTCAACGATCTGCGCAAGCACCGGGTACATAACCGCGCTATCCTGGAACCACTGGTCCGGTTGTTGGCGCCTTTTGCGCCCTTTATCACCGAAGAACTGTGGGAGCAACTCGGGCACGAAACCAGTGTCCACAAGTCTCAATTTCCGGAATGGGATGAGCGCTACCTGGTGGAGTCTATGGTTGAGTATCCGGTCAGTATCAATGGCAAGAAGCGCGGGATGGCGCAGTTTCCTGCCGATGCCGACAAGTCTATGATAGAAGGCGCGGTGCTCCACTTGGACTTTGTGAAAAAATGGACGGAAGGCAAACAGGTGCGGCGCGTCATCGTCGTACCCGGCCGGATGATTAATGTTGTTGTGTAGTTGCCGCCGCGTTGAATTGGCTGATACTGCTGAAAATGGAACGCGGAGACCGCGGGGGCTATATTGTCACGGATGACCGCGGATTGGGCGGATGCGATCGGATATTGAAAGGTTCTGCGATAAATCCGCGCTGCGGAGCATCCGTTTCATCAGCGTTCAAAAAGCGGAGTTGGCTGGTTCGGTGTGAAATATTTTCTATTGTTCTTATTTCGCCTTTTTACCTTTCATGGCTTCGCGGACGACCTTGTCCATGGCCAGGTGGGCGAAGGGGGCGGCAAAGTCGTTGAGCGCCTGCAGGCGGGCATTGATGAGGTCTTTGTCGTCGCCGCGGACGGCGTCTTGCAGGTTTTCTTTGAGCCGCTGAATTTCGGCGAGGGCCTCATCGGGAATGATGTCGCGGTGCTGGGCAATAAACTTATCCGTGGATTGGATGACGTGTTTTGCTTCGTTGCGCGCTTCGAGCAGGGCCTTGACAGCCATATCTTCTTTGGCGTGGCGGACGGATTCCTTGAGCATTTGGGCGATTTGTTCTGGCGGCAGGCCGTACTGGGAACGGATGCGCACGGTCTGCTCGATGCCGGAGCGTTTTTCACGTGCACGCACATTGAGCACGCCATCGGCGTCAATGATAAAGCCGATTTCGATTTTTGGTATGCCCGCGGGCATGGGAGGGATGCCGGACAGGATGAACTCACCCAGTTTGCGGTTGTCCTTGACCAGTTGGCGCTCGCCTTGATAGACCGCCACTTTGAGTTTGGTCTGGCCGTCCACGGATGTGGTGTATTCGCGCCCTACTTTGATGGGGATTTTGGTATTGCGTGGGACGATGACGTCCATCAGGCCGCCGATGGTCTCGATGCCGAGAGAGAGGGGCGTGATGTCGAGCAGGAGGGCGTTTTTGTTGTTGCCGGCCAGGATGTCCGCCTGTATGGCGGCACCGAGGGCGACGGTTTCATCAGGATGGATGTAGTCTTTGAGCGCTTTGTTTCCGGAGCTTTTGTCCGCTTTTTTGAAGAAGGTGGTCACGGCTTGTTTGACAGCCGGGACGCGTGTGGATCCGCCGACGAGCACAATGGCTTCGATGTCTTCGGGGTTTAGTTTGGCGTCTTTGAGTGCCAGGCCGCACAAGTCAATGGTTCGCCGGATCAGCGGGCGGATGAGGGCTTCGAATTGGTCACGAGTGATGGAGAGATGTTTGCCTTGCAGCGTGGTGGAGAAGTCTTGTGTGTCGGAGAGTTGTTTTTTGGCCGTTTCGGCGGCGAGGCGGACGGCCTGTCCATAGGCTTTGTCTTGATTTAGGTGGGTAGCGTCCACGGCGCCGGTTTCGGCCCAGTGGCGGATGATGGCGCGATCGAAGTCATCCCCGCCGAGGAAGGTGTCGCCGTGGGTGCTGAGGACTTCGTAGATGCCGCCGCCGATCTCCAGGATGCTGATGTCAAACGTGCCACCGCCCAGGTCATAGACGGCCACTTTGCGGGCCGGTGCATCCGGGTCGCCCAGGCCATAGACCAGGCTGGCGGCAGTCGGCTCATTGACGATGCGCAGGACGTCCAGGCCGGCCAGTTTGCCGGCATCGCGTGTGGCCTGTCGCTGGTTGTCATTGAAGTAGGCGGGTACGGTGATGACGGCCTTGGTGACGGGTCGGTTGAGCACTTGTTCGGCGTGTTGCTTGAGCGCTTTCAGGATCAGGGCGGATAGCTCGACGGGTGTGTAGAACTTGTCCTTGACGCGGATTTTGACCAGGCTTTCGGTGTCGTCATCAATGATTTGGTATCCAAAGAAGTCTTTGAATTGGCGGATGTCGCCGAAGGACTTGCCCATCAGGCGTTTGACGGAGAAGATGGTATTTTTCGGGTCTTCGAGGAGGTATTTTTTGGCTTCATCGCCGACGAGGATGCGCCCATCGGGCGCAAAGTACAGGACGGATGGGACGAGCGCGGCGCCGGTGCCGGGCGTTTTGATGACTTCGGGTTTGCCGTCTTTGACGTAGGCGATCAGGCTGTTGGTGGTGCCCAGGTCAATGCCGACGATGATTTCACTTTCAGGGTCGTTGACGGTACCTTTTTGCATATTGATGGGGACGATGGCCATATTCAGCGGTTGAGGTTAAAGATGCGGATGCTGTAGGCATAAGCCAGGGCGATAACCAGAAGTACACCGCCCAGGCCGCCGAGCAAGAGCAAGTAATTGGCCCGGTCACTGATTTCGTGCCACAGTGCCAGAAGGTTTTTGCTGAAGAGAGCAGCAAATATGATGGGAATGGTGAGCACGACAATGTTCAAAAGGCTGAGCATCAGCAGGTCAAAGCGTTTTTTTGTGGTATTGGTGGTGTCGAAATGTTGTTTGGATGAAGCGTAAGCCAGATAAATCATCAACAGGCCCACAAAGGTGAATACATCAGTCGTCAAGTGGTTTTGGCCGGTCAGCTTGTCCGCATTGGCCGGGGAAAACACTGTCAGAAAACCGGCGATGGTGATGCCGGCGGCATAAATCCAAAAGGCGACGTAGAGGATCCATTTCATAGGACGTCAGTTTCGGAATATCCAACAACCGACCGGCTGCAATGTTGCGTGCTTCGCGTGTACTTGCCGGGTGGATTGGGTGGCAGCCTACCGGGACGCGATTCGTATGAGCGGCACGCTATTGCCGCTTTGCCCGTCTTTTACCGTTAATTTCCTCTAAATTTGCCGTGCCTTCCCAATTTTTCGGCGCTTAACCGTGTTATTATGTAGCTGTTTAGGTATCCGCTGTTTTTAGGGATAAAACAGGAGTACCTAAACAGTTGCGCTATTATCGTGTCCCGTGCTGCCCAAAGCAAACGGATATGGCCGGCGGCTCGTTTTGTGTCAGGATGCAGGCCAGGCTCGACGATTAAACACAGACTATGAAGCAATGGTATTTGCTACTCGTGTGGATGGCTCTTGTACGGGGCCTTTCTGCTCAACTGCCCAATGATGTGTGCCAGTATGCCACTCCGCTTCCGCAGCCGGATAACTACTGTTCGGCGCCCGGTGAGTTTACCAATGAGGGATCGGAAGCGGATACAGGCTTGCCCGGTTCGCCTTGTCTGACTACCTACTCACATACCGTGTGGTTTTCGTTTGTGCCTTATGAACCGGCAGCCTTGATCCGCGTGGTGGGGACGGCCAATGGAGGTACCCTGTCTGCTCCGGATGTCAATGTATTCCGGGGGCCGTGTGACAATCTGGTCCACGTGGGCTGCAATGCCGATGCGGGTAATAACGGCGTGGTGGAGTTGATCGTGTCCAATCTCATCATCGGCCAGGTTTATTATATCGCCGTGGACGGGGTGCAGGATGCGACGGGTACTTTCCAGCTTTGTGTCAATGATTTTATAC
>JALVEF010000090.1 GCA_027031185.1 Saprospiraceae bacterium | reverse complement strand
CGAAGATTTTGACAATTCCCGCCTGACCATCAACTCATCGGAAGCCGCCTTGCATGCTTATCGCAGCGGCGTGGCCGATTCTTTTTTTGTCACGACGCCGAAGTGGGCCGGCCTCAAACTTATGCCTCCCGACACAGGTGTGTACCATAGCGCCTTCCCCGATTTCGGCGGCACGGAAGATGTGGTCACGGCAGACAAAATTACGGCCTTCGAATCCCTTGTCGGCAAAGCCATCGTGTGGGCCTATTTTTCTGACAACTGGTACGACAGCCTCACGTTCCCGGCCGATGCCGTACAAGCCATCCGGGCGGCAGGACGCGTGCCCTTTATTCGCATGATGCCCCGCACCAATTTTGACGAAGGCGCCCCCGATCCCAATTATACGCTGGCGCGGATTATTGCCGGGGACTTCGACACCGCGCTCACCTCCTGGGCGACAAAAGCCGCGTCCCTGCCCTTCCCCATCCTGGTGGAATTTGGCACCGAAGTCAATGGCGACTGGTTTCCGTGGAGCGGAGTATATAATGGAGCCGGCCTCGCGGCCGGCTATGGTTCACCGGCACTGCCCGACGGCCCGGAGCGCTTCCGGGATGCGTACCGGCATATCGTTGATAATTGCAGGGCCGCCGGAGCCGACAATCTGACGTGGTTTTTTCATGTCAATGCCGACAGCGCCCCGGATGCCGATTGGAATAGTATAAAAAATTATTACCCCGGAGACGATTATGTGGACTGGATCGGTGTAAGTGTTTATGGTGCGCAGACGCCGGATGAAGATAACCGCTTATTTACGGAAATTATGGATGCCGTCTATCCGCAACTGACGGCACTGGGGGACAAGCCCATAGCCATCCTGGAATTTGCCGTTACAGAATTAGACTAATGAAGGTTGCCGCTGCGCCCGGCAGCGGCAACTCACCGCTCTCCGGCATCTCTTAATTCGTGGTGCCCCTTCTTCCCGCCCCGGGAATGTGTCACAGGTGTTTTTCACAAGTCACTGAAAACCAGGGCGGTAAAGTCCTGCATCACAGCCATTCACGGGCAAAATGCCATCACAAAATCAGTGCGCCCGCGCTGATTTTGTGGCTTTTTGCTTGGCGCTCCCCGGCCCGCTCCTTACCTTTGCCCCATCCTTTCGGGGACAAAACAAAAACACTGAACGACACACACACTTTGAGAAAACACTAGTGAACGAGTTGGAACTTTTTTGCAGATTTCATTGTACCTGAATTTGATCCAAAAAGACCCGCGGGCGCGGGTCTTTTTTTGTGCGTGTGATAAGGCCCAAATAGATTGTGGATATTCCGTATTGTGACTGTTTGGGTGCTCCTGTTTTTAGCAATAAAACAGTGGGTACCTAAACAGTTACCTTACTTTTACTTCTAAAATCGGCGTTCGTTAATCCTTGTTCGATATTCATTATTGTTACTTTAGTTAGTTCTTTTGCTGAAAGATAACGGCGCCAAATTCGTGGATGTCCCCTGGCGGCGCCAGTAAGTGGCCATCGTTATGAGCGTAAAATAAGACTTTTTTCCCGCCAAAAATCTCTTATTTGTACAAAATTGTGAAAATAAGACTAAATTTACACCCTTATTTTTACACTTTGGTGCCAATAAGGTGAATATGAGCCCTGATTATGAAATACCCCGGCAAAAGATCCTGGCGCGTCTGCGCTTTGAAAATCCATGGTGGATCAGCGGGCAAATACCGGAGGACATCCACCGGATGCCGCGCCGGCTATATTTCGATTTGTTTTTTCCCAAGGTTTTCGACCTTGAGTTGCGGCGGGCCATCGTTTTGATGGGGCCGCGTCGTGTGGGAAAAACCATCATGCTATATCATACCATTCAACGGCTTATTGATCGCGGTGTCCATCCACAGGATATTGTGTTGGTCAGTATTGACAATCCCATCTACATCCATAAAAGCCTGGAAGACTTGATGCATCTGGCATTAGACACGCTGAGCAATGCCAACCCCAAAGGCAAGTTCTTCCTTTTTGACGAGATACAATATCTCCCCGGATGGGAAGCTCACCTGAAAGTGTTGGTAGATAGCTATCCCAAAACCAAATTCGTGGTATCCGGATCAGCCGCCGCCACGCTCAAAATGAAAAGCAAGGAAAGTGGTGCCGGGAGGTTTCATGACTTTATGCTTCCCCCGCTTACTTTTCAGGAATTTTTGCATCTGCAAAGCAAAGAGCATTTGATGCGCCCCGTTACCATTTCCTTCGAGAAAAAAGAAATTCCTTTTTACGACACCATTGACATCCGGCAACTCAACGACGAATTTCTAGATTACCTGAATTTCGGAGGATATCCTGAAGTGTTGTTTAACCAAACTATCAGACAAAATCTATCTGCCTTCATCAGAGATGACATCATAGACAAAGTGTTGTTGAGAGACTTGCCCGGCTTGTACGGCATCCGCGATGCACGGGCGCTCAATCGCTTTTTTGTCTATTTGGCCTTCAATACCGGGAAGGAATTTTCTCTGCAAAAAATAGCCAAAGACAGCGGACTGAGAAAAGAAGAAATAAAAAAATACCTGGAATATTTTGAAACAGCCTATCTTATCAAAATCGTGCATAAAATTGATGAAAATGCCCGTCAGTTTAAGCGCATCACCGGATTTAAAGTCTATCTGACCAACCCCTCATTGCGCACGGCTTTGTTTTCTCCCATAAAATCCACGGACAATGAGATAGGGAGTCTGGTAGAAACGGCCATTTTCGCGCAGTGGATGCACCGAAGCAAAATTCGCCTGCACTACGCTAAATGGCGCATCGGACAAAAAGAAGGCGAAGTGGATATGGTTAATCTTTCCGACAGTAATTTGAAGCCCGCCTGGGCCCTGGAAATCAAATGGAGCAACCGCTACGTGGATGCGCCGCGCGGGTTGCGCAGCTTGATCGCCTTTTGCCAGGCCAACCGTTTGCAAAGTGCCATTGTCACTACTATTGACCAAACAGACAAAAAAAATATTGACGGAATCAATTTATACTATTTCCCGGCATCTGTGTACGCTTATGTCGTGGGTGCGAATACATTAGTGTACAAGGGATGAGACGCGGCTAAACGCGCCCGGGTTCCGCGCTCATGGTGGCACACAGGCCGAATGGGCTTCTATCCGGGTTTTGTCTCCCGCATTACTGTCATTGCCGGATAATGAACGGCAGACTTTATTATGGGTGGATACGGGAGTTGTACTGAGTGTGAAGAGAGGCGAATCCTAAGATGCTGTCACGACTACACTAACGAAAACGTGACGGTTTGGGCTCCTGTTTTTAGGGATAAAAAACGACTTTCTACCATTACTGATGGCTTTCATTCACACCTTTGCGACAAATGTCGGGCTGAGGGTTTCATGGGATTTCTATTATAGGGCTTCCTTAAAAAGTCCCAAATATTCAGGGCAAAGCGCCCTTTCGGGGCAAAAGCAAATCTTTGATTTGCACTCCTTTTCTCAACGCGTAGGAAAAATTCCCGTCTAGCTGTTTGGTGTCCCTGTTTTTAGACAGAAAATAGGCATTTTAGCGCAAAAACAGCGGGGACCTAAACAGTTATTCGTTGACAGCAGTATGATAATTGAAGACAGCTATACGATCGGAAAACGATTTCTTGTAGGCCTGAAATTGTTCGCCCGGCCTCTTCCCGGGAAGAATAGAATCGGAGCCTTGTCGTTGAAGCCCGGCATAGTGCTTTGAGTGCTTTCGAACTATGCCCCGCCGGCCGGTTATAGAACCTGCGCATCATTCAACGGCGGGAGAGTCCCGTGACTTACGCGAATAGTTACCAAAACGTAGCGGCCAAGACACAATGCGGAGACAATCCGGCACTCCGCGCGGCAATTCCCTAACTTTACGTCTCGTTTTAGCCCGAAAAAAAGGTAACTGTTTAGGTGCTCCTGTTTTTAGCGCAAAAACAGCGGGTACTTAAACAGTTACAAAAAAAGAAAAATGAAAGCAATTCAAACGATTACCCGCGCCTTGTTCAGGCATCCGGCGCCCGGCACCAATACCGTGCAAGACATCGCTCTGCTGGCCATGCGGCTCATCCTGGCGTATGTATTTTTCAATGCCGCCATGGAGAAATGGTCCGATATGGATGCGACCATCAGCTGGTTCGGCAATTCCCTGCACATGCCCTTCCCGGCACTCAATGCCTATCTGTCGGCTACCACCGAACTGGTGGGCAGTATCTTACTGTTGTTTGGCCTGGGCAGCCGGGCCATTTCCATCCCCCTGTTGTTTGTGCTCTTCATTGCGATAGTGACCGTCCACAGCGCGCATGGCTGGTTGGCCATCGGGGATTCCATGCACGACCCGGAGATCGCAAAGCGCCTGTCCAAGGCCCGGGAAATTCTGCGCGAGCACGGCAATTACGAATGGCTGACTGAGAAAGGCAGCTTCGTCATCCTGCAAAACGGGGTAGAGTTTGTGGTGATGTACATGACCATGCTGCTGATGATCCTCGGCACCGGCCCCGGGCGGTTGAGCCTCGACAGACTTATTCAATTAAAAATTAAAAATTAAAAATATTTTACGGTGAGCGATGGGCTTGGCCACTGCGGTCGGTGTGAGCAGCGAGCTTGTCGAACTGAGCCTGCCGAACCGTGGTCGGTGAGCACCGTCGAACCGAGCTTGCGATGCGGTGAGCGACGTCGAACCGTCGAAGTGGAGCAACGTCGAAGCCCGGAATCGAACCGCACCGCTACCCCGTCCCGCACTAACTTGCTTTGCTTGATTTTGGCTATGTTCCTTCCGCAAATGCTTTTTGCAGGATGAGCGCCATATCACTCCGCACTAAGGGCAAGTAAGTGCGGGACCGCTAAACCGTTAACCCGTCCCG
>JALVEF010000089.1 GCA_027031185.1 Saprospiraceae bacterium | reverse complement strand
AGATCGGCGTCATCGGCGAAAAAATCGAGCTGGCCGGTTATGACAAACTGGAAGCCCCCATGGTGGTCTCCTATATCCATGCCGGCAACCGCATCGCTGTCCTGCTGGGTATGAACAAACGGGGGGATAGCTTGGTGGAGCCCGGCCGCAGCGTGGCCATGCAGGTCGCAGCCATGCGTCCGATCGCCGTGGACAAAGACGCTGTGGATCAGGCCATCATTGACAAGGAGCTGGAAATTGGCCGCGAAGTGGCCCGTAACGAGGGCAAACCCGAACAAATCATTGATAAAATTGCCCAAGGCAAACTCCAAAAGTTTTTCGCTGAGAATACGCTCCTTGCGCAAAAATTCGTCAAAGACCCAAAAAGCACCGTACAGGCTTATCTGGACAGTGTCGAAAAGGGCCTGACCGTCACAGACTTTAAACGACTCGC
This sequence comes from Saprospiraceae bacterium, assembly GCA_027031185.1. Taxonomy (GTDB): domain Bacteria; phylum Bacteroidota; class Bacteroidia; order Chitinophagales; family Saprospiraceae; genus HyVt-613. The sequence goes on along the minus strand of JALVEF010000089.1, from coordinate 4,419 downwards.
TATTGGTGAGTAATCTGATAGAAAGCGAATCGCCTGTGGGCGGTTCGCTTTTTTTTGACCGCTCCGGCGGCTTCCTTTTTATCCGGTTAAAGAATCTGTTATGGAGTCCGGGCTTAAATACAAACGCATCTTATTGAAGCTGAGCGGTGAGACCCTGATGGGCCGCCAAAAATTCGGCATCCATCCCGAAATGCTTTCCCACTACGCCCGGATGATCAAGGAAGTCCACGACCTCGGCGTCCAAATCGCCATCGTAATCGGCGGCGGCAATATCTTCCGCGGACTCAATGCCGTGGACTCGGGCATCGAGCGTGTCCAGGGGGACTATATGGGCATGCTCGCTACCGTTATCAACGGTATGGCCCTCCAAAGTGTCCTCGAAAAAGAAGGCGTGGATACCCGACTGGTCAGCGCCATTGAAATGCGCCAGATTGCCGAGCCTTACATTCGCCGGCGCGCCATCCGCCACCTGGAGAAGGGGCGTGTGGTACTCTTTGTCGCCGGCACCGGCAGTCCTTACTTTACCACGGACTCTGCTGCCGCCCTCCGTGCCATTGAAATCAAGGCGGATGCGATCCTGAAAGGAACCCGCGTGGACGGCATTTTTTCCGCCGACCCGGAAAAAGACCCTACCGCCACACTGTATGACCAGATATCTTTCGCGGAAGTGATCTCCAATAACCTCGGTGTCATGGACATGACGGCTTTTACCCTCTGCCAGGAAAACAACCTGCCGATCCACGTCTTCAACATTAACGTCCACGACAATCTCAAACGAATCGTCACCGGTCAAAAAGCCGGTACGCTGGTCCGCTGACTCAAACCGCCGGCTTGTGCCCACTTTCTCGTTGCTCTCCTGCAAGCGGCAAACTTTGATTCCGGCGCTTGGGTGATTTTATGTGCACTCCCCCGGAATAAGTTGCCGACATTATTATCTTTGTCCGATGGCTTGTTAGTTACCCTTGTTTTTAGCACAAAAACAGCGGGTACCTAATACCCTAATTCTTGATAAACGCCAAACCCCTTACATGATGCCTACCCGATACCCAATTCTTCTTCTTTTTGCCATCCTGGTACCACTATTCACCCGGGCTCAGTCCGAAGCATCTCCCCGAAGTTTTGAAGCGACCCGAATTTTCGAAAAGATAACCGTGGACGGCCTGGACCGGGAATCTGCCTGGGCCCAGGCGCCCGTCTTGTCCCAATTCACTCAATGGCAGGGCGACGTGGGTAAGCCCGCTACCTCCCGCACCGAAGTACGCTTGCTGTATGATGATGAGGCCGTGTATATTTTTGCGCGCCTGTATGACAGGCCGGAAGACGTCCGGCGCGAGATCTCCGAGCGCGATGAAATCGCCAATTCCGACTTCTTTGGTGTGTTCTTCGATCCCTTTTTGAGTGGCATTGATGCCTTTGAGTTTCTCGTTACCGCCGCGGGCGGGCAGCTGGATGCCAAGTTGGCCCCGTGGGGCGAAGATCGTACCTGGGATGCGGTCTGGCAGAGCAAAGTCCGTCACCACGCCGACAGCTGGACGGTCGAAATGGCCATTCCCTACTCCGCGCTCCGCTTCCCTTCCACCTCCGAGCAAATATGGGGCGTAAATTTTGTGCGCAGCATTCAGCGCATCAAAGAAAAATCCTCCTGGAATCCCATAGATCCCAATGTGGCGGGCATCGTCCAGCAATCCGGCCGCCTGACCGGCATCAGAGATATCAAGCCGCCGCTCCGGCTGTCGGCCACGCCCTATTTTAGCGCCGGGTTGAAGCAGGGGCGTACGCCCGACGGTAAGCAACACATCACCTACCCTTATTCCGTCGGTGGTGATATCAAATGGGGCTTGTCCAAGGCCTTTACCCTGGATATGACCGTGATACCGGATTTCTCCCAGACCCGGTCGGATGAGTTGATTTACAATATTTCGCCCTTTGAGACTTACTATCCGGAGCGACGGCCCTTCTTTACCGAAGGCACCGAATTGTTTGAAAAGGGCGATATCATTTACACCCGTCGTATCGCCGAGCGCAAGCTGGTAATCCGCCCCATCGTAGGATCCATTAGCAAATTCTTCAATAACGAACCCCAGTTGATCAATGCCTCTAAAATCACCGGCCGCACCGACAAAAAACTGGGCGTGGGATTTCTCAATGCCATCGTCGCACCGGACTACGCCGACAATCCGCTCGATTCCAATCTGGAGCGTATTTTACTCTCCCCTTTGACAAACTACAACGCCCTCGTCCTAGACCAACAACTCAAAAACAACTCGTTCGTTGCTATTACCAACACTAATGTCTGGCGCAAGGGAGACTTTCGCAAGGCCAATGTGACGGCCCTGGATTCCGATATCTTTTCCAAAGACAACAAGTGGGGCGGTACCGTCATCGGTGCGTTTAGCCACGTAAAGGATGAGTACGGTGACATACAAAACGGCCACCGCCTGCTTTTGCGCGGGGGCAAGGTCAGCGGCAAACTCACCTATAGACTCCGCTATGAAGAAGTGGATACGAAATACGACCCGCGGGACTTTGGGTATATTGAGACCGGCAATATCCGTGACTTGAACGCTTCTGTCGGTTTCAGTCATCGGAAGTTTACAAAGCATTTTCGCAGCTATTTTCTCAGTTTGCGGGCCGGGATGGAACGGCTCTACAAGCCCGATGCCGTACGGGAGATATGGTTCAATCTGCACAGCTTCTTTACCACGCGTCGTTTCTTTTCTTTTGGGGGCGGCTTGTTTGTGCGTCCGGTGCCCGGACGCGATTATTTTGCGCCGAGAATTTCCGGGTATTATTTGGCTATTCCCTCTATGGTGGGCAGCTGGATCTTTATCAGTACAGACTACAATAAAGCCGTGGCCCTGGATGTCAACGCCGGCCTGGAAGCGGAAAACTATCCCGGTGCGCGCGCTTACTCCTTTTCCACGGGGCTTCGCTACCGCGCATCCAATCGCCTGACCATGCGCCTGGATGCCGATATAGAGCGGCAGTACAATTACAGGGGCTGGGTTGATTATTATTATCCATTTGATCCGGGAAGTCCCCCGGACATCATCTTTGGCCTGCGCGATCTGAATACCCTGGTCACGTCTTTTTCCATCGGCTACAAGCTCAATCCGGACATTACATTCAATCTCTATACGCGCAACTATTGGTACGCCATCAAGACCAAAGATCTTTTCTTGCTTACCGGGGACGGCCGGTTGGTAGAGACGGATTTCCCACTTCTTGATTCTGACGGTAATCCCAGATACGACAAAACAGTGGACTACCTAAACGTGGACTTTGTCGGCCGCTGGCACTTTGCCCCCGGCAGCGACATGTATCTCTCCTGGAAAATATTCTCCAGTGACCTGTTTGATCGTACCTTGCCCATCGATCAGAGCCTGCCGAAGTTCCGGGATCTGTCCAACAGCATCACGTTGAAGGCACTTTACTACCTGGACTTCAATTCGCTGCTTCACCGCAAAAACACAAGGGAGTGAACGGGGAATATGGTTTGGTAACTGTTTAGGTACCCGCTGTTTTTGCGCTAAAATGGCCTTTTTGCCCCTGTTTTTGCAAAAATTTTCTCACGTAGCGCTGCTACGCATCGAAAATTTTCGCTTCAACAGGAACAAAAATGCCTATTTTATCCCTAAAAACAGGGGCACCTAAACAGTTACATGGTTTGTAAACTCTTGCGGTATTGCGGCCCCGCACTTACAGTTAGATGGACCAAGGTCAACGGTCCAAGGTAAACGGACTCAACGCTTCGCGTTGATAGGGTAGGAACGGTTTAGCGGTATAGCGGTGTAACGGTATAGCGGTGTTGCGGTCTAACGGTTTAGCGGCTTAACGGTATAGCGGTCCCGCAGGAAGACTTTCAACGCGCCGAAGGCGCAAACTCAACGCGAAGCAATTTCAACAGCGCAGCTGTTTCAACGTCCCGCACTTACTTGCCCAAAGGCGGTCTAACGGTTTAGCGGCTTAACGGTATAGCGGTCCCGCAGGAAGACTTTCAACGCGCCGAAGGCGCAAACTCAACGCGAAGCAATTTCAACAGCGCAGCTGTTTCAACGTCCTGCACTTACTTGCCCATCAAAGCGGAGCGATATAGCGCTCATCTTCAAAAAAGCATAAGCGGAAAGGGGCAAAGCCAAAACCAGGCAAAGCAAGTAAGTGCGGGGCGGTGTTGCGGTCTAACGGTTTAGCGGCTTAACGGTATAGCGGTCCCGCAGGAAGACTTTCAACGCGCCGAAGGCGCAAACTCAACGCGAAGCAATTTCAACAGCGCAGCTGTTTCAACGTCCTGCACATACTTGCCCATCAAAGCGGAGCGATATAGCGCTCATCTTCAAAAAAGCATAAGCGGAAAGGGGCAAAGCCAAAACCAGGCAAAGCAAGTAAGTGCGGGGCGGTGTTGCGGTCTAACGGTTTAGC
>JALVEF010000088.1 GCA_027031185.1 Saprospiraceae bacterium | reverse complement strand
ACAACAGAAGTATCTATATTTTTGGGTGTTTTAAATGATAGTGATACATTGGTTATATATGGGGTTGCATTTGATTCCTTATCTCAAACTTTTGGAATTCGATTTATTAAATTGGATACCTTAGGGCAGGTAATAGCCGAGCAATTTGTGTACGACACAGCTAAAACAATGACTGTTCAGGTCGGCTCACGAGAAGCAATGATACGGACATTGGACGGCGGCCATGCCATGGTGGGGAATACTTTGGGCAGTGGAAATTATACGAGCGAAGTGTATCTTATTAAGCTAAAACATGATTTATCAGTCGAATTTGTGAAAATGATTCCAATGAATTTGAATTACCAAACCGGAGTCTATTCCCTCCTCGAGCAACCGGGTGGTTATTTGATCTTAGGCTCGGATCAGCATCCGGATTTGATACTGGATCCGGTGGTGCTGAAGGTAGATAAGCAAGGTAATCTGCTCTGGCGTAAGGATGACTATGGGTCGGAGTTGTGGGAAGTCCCCACAAAAATAATAAAGCTATCTGAAAATGAATTCGCTTGCGTGGGAGGAGCGGGAGATTTTAGTGGAATAGTGACCGATCCAATCACTTATGATATTGGTTTTGCATTTATGATTGATAGTATGGGTAATAACCCATCATTTTGGTATAGTGATAAAGATCTCGGTTTTATACATAATGTTGCGGTGCTTCCGGATAGTAGTTGGATATGTGTCGGAAGTGATTGGGAATATAATCCACAATACGGACGATATGATATGTTTCCAATGGCCTATCGAATTGATAAAGACAAAAATCTTTTATGGAAAAGAAAAATTGGCGGTCTTTATGAAGCCCAGTTTGCTTCAGATATTGTCCCCACTAATGACGGGAATTACATTGTCGGCGGCGTATTAAAAGAAGGTTTGGATAATATCTTTTTCACAAAACTCACCCCCGACGGTGACAGCATCTGGATGCGCCGCGACACCATCAACAAGGATTCCGGCCTTGCCGATCCCGACGTCCGGCTGGCAAGTATGGATGTGCTCAGTACGGGGAGCATCATCTCCGTGGGATATACGGAGCGGGTCGATGCTAACGGGACGTTGGCTACTTTCGGCTTCTTAATGAAACTCAGCCCGGACGGCTGTCTGGACACGCTGAACTGCTGGCCGGTGGCCAATGTCACACCGGAAGTGCCGCCGACCGCGGTCGCTGTCTATCCCAATCCGGCCCGGGATTATCTGACGGTCCGCCTTGGCGCTTACCGGCCGGATACCTACATCCACTTCTACGACCTGACGGGCCGTCTCCTCCGCAGGCAGCGCCTGCGAAACTCGCATAATGTACTGAATATCAGCGACTTGCCGCGCGGCGTGCTGCTATATACCGTCGAGTCGAATGGGGGAATAATCATCGGAAGGGGAAAACTGATTGTCAATTAAAAGTAGTTGAAACGCTTTCGCGGTTGAATGCTTCGCGTTGAATACGCCCCTGCCGGGGCGTGTTGAAGTGGCCCTTCGGACCGTTGAATTTCCTACGCTCACTTGCTGTGTGCACGCTAAAAGGCCAACGGTCGCACATTAGGGGCAAGTAAGTGCGCCACCAGCCCTTGCCGGGCAAGCCAGGTCCACGAGCACCGCCGGACACCTGGTTTGGCATTCCCATCCCATTACGACATTCTATCATATCTGTAACTGTTTAGGTGCTCCTGTTTTTTGCGCAAAAACAGCGGGTACCTAAACAGTTACTCATATCTTTGCATCAGCTATGCAGCAAACAGATGAGGATTGTTTTATATGGTTTGATATTTGCAAGGATAGGGGTGCTGTCATACGCGACCCCGTCATCGCCGGCAGGCAATGACAAGCGGGAGTTTCTCGTTGTACCCCCAAGCAGTATAATCCCCTCATAGCTTTAGCGCACGGGACAGGAGTCCGCGGTGCGCCTAACCCGTTTAGGAACACTATGGAGTCAAACCGTTTGTCTCCGGTGCAAACATCGTGAGTAGATGAAAACACTGCTGAAGTACATGGCACTTGCCGGGGGATTCTTCCTTTTGGCCGGATTCAATTCTGACAAAGGCAAGTACTACGAAATCGCCAAAAACCTGGAGATCTTTACCAATCTCTACAAGGAGGTCAACACCTATTACGTGGACGACCTGGACCCGTCCGAGTTGATGCGCAAGGGCATTGACGCCATGCTGGCCAGCCTGGACCCCTATACCAACTATATCTCCGAGACAGACATCGAGTCCTATCGCTATTATACCGAAGGACGGTACCACGGCATCGGCGCCGAAGTGGAAGACGCCCGTGACCGCCTCCTCGTCGTCTCTGTCGTCAAGGACGGGCCGGCGGACAAGGCCGGTATCAAACCGGGCGACATCGTCCTGGCCGTGGACGGCCAGGACGCCAAGGGCAAAAAGGCTGACGACCTCCTGCCCATGTTCCAGGGCGTGCCCGGCACGTCATTTACCCTGACGGTCCAAAAACCCTCCGGCTCCGAACAGACCGTGACAATCACACGCGAAGACGTCAACGTGGACAATGTCCCTTATTTCGGTATGATCACCGATGACATCGGATATGTCTCTCTCTCCATCTTCTCCCGCGGGGCAGCCGCCAACGTCAAAAAGTCTTTCAAAGAACTGAAAACGCAGCATCCCAATCTCAAAGGCCTCGTACTGGACCTCCGCGGCAACGGTGGCGGCTTGCTCGCCGAAGCCGTGGACATCGTCAATATCTTTATCCCCGCCAATCAGGTCGTCGTCACCACCAAAGGAAAAGTCGTCGAATGGGACAAGGTCTTTGCCACACGCGGCAATCCCACCGACACCGAAATCCCCCTGGTCATCCTGACCGATAAAAATACCGCCTCCGCTTCCGAAATCGTCTCCGGCAGCATCCAGGACCTCGACCGTGGCGTCATCATCGGCCAGCGCACCTACGGCAAGGGCCTGGTTCAGAATACCAAAGACCTGGGATACAACTCCAAAATCAAACTCACCACCGCTAAGTATTACATCCCCAGTAAACGCTGCATCCAGAGTATCCGCTACGACGACAATGGCGAACCGGTCGAAATTCCCGACGAAGAGCGCGCCATATTCTACACCAAAAACGGCCGCCCCGTCAAAGACGGCGGCGGCATTGACCCCGATATCAAATTGCCCGCACCGGACAAGGCTCCCATCGTCAAGGCGCTCAAAGACCAGTTTGTCTTCGTGGATTTCGTCACCGACTTGTTGCAACACGGCCTCACCGTGGATTCCGTGGAGACCTACCACTTCAACGGCTTCGACAAATTCAAGGCCTTCTTGCGCGCCCGCCACTTCCATTACGACACCGAAAGCGAAAAACTACTCAAAGACCTCGAAGACAAGGCCGCCGCCGAGCATCTCGACTTCGCCGACCGCATCCGCGCCATGCGCGCCGACATCGAGCGCCACAAGGAACAAGAACTCGAGGCCAACAAAGCCGTCATCATCAGTGAAATCGAAAAGGAGGTCGCTGCACGATTCAAGTACCAGGAAGGCCGCGTCCGCATCTCGCTCCGCAACGACCCCGAAGTCAAAGAAGCCATCCAGGTATTAAAAGACCCCCAACGCTACCGCAACATTCTGCATCCGTAAGGATGCAAATCTCGTAACTGTTTAGGTGCTCCTGTTTTTAGCGCAAAAACAGCGGGTACCTAAACAGTTACCAAATCTCTTCACACCAACACAGCCCGGCCGTAGCGATGCAGCGCGCGTTCGTACAGCGTCTTCATCTCTTTGAGCAGTTCCGGCGATGTCTTGGGCTTGAAGACACGGATCATGTCCAGAATCCGGCCCTGGTAGTAGAAGGCCCCCTTGGCCACGTCAAAACCCGGGTCTGATATGTTGTTTTTCACAATCATCGTAACCTTGCGAAACAGCTCCCAATTGGGATTGCCCGGCAAGAGCGCGTATGTCATCTCCGGCCGGTCGGCATCCTGAAAACAGCCCTCGTCCAGCGGGATGAGATTATAAAACTTCTTGACATTGAGCAAGGCTACCTCCGTCTCCCCCATGCGTCGCCGCTTCATCATCCCGAAGCCCTCCTCGACCAGCGCCCGCTGGTACGGCTCGATCTCGCCAAAGTCTCCAAAGCCCTTGGCCCGGATGCCCGGAAAGGTCTTGTTCCACATCGTCACCTTGGCCTTGGAGATATCTATATTCATCTCCAGATACGCATTGACGCGATCCCGCGCCCGGATGATGTCCTCCCAACTGTGCTCCTTCTTGGTGATAAATATGATCGCCCGCGGCGTGGACTGATCCACCATCTCCTGACCGTAGTAGCCCGGGAAGGGATGATCCACATTGATGACAAAACTATTCTTCATTACCGGCCCGGTGAGCGGGCTGACGGTCTCCTCTTTGAGCACATATCCGGTGGTGTTGATCTCCTTACTCATAGCGCGTCTTTTTTGGTTCGGCCGAAATTTTGGATGAGTTTACGGGCCTTGCAGGCCCGTGAAGTATTTTGCCTGCTGCCAATATAATGCTTTTTTATTTCACTGTAAAGCTTTTGCGCCTAAAAAATGAATACCTTTTGCCGGATTAGCAAAATTTATTTAGGCGCCCGCTGTTTTTAGCACCAAAACAGCGGGTACCACAGCAGTTACATTTAATACTACCTCCCTGCAGAAGGCAAATATGGACAACCACGAAGTGGTTGAATCAAACTTGCTCCGCATGGAATGCGGATCCAAAGGTTCAAAAGTGGACAGAACCCTGAAAGGGTTCAACTCCTTCGGAGTTGTTGTTCTTCTTTTTTCCGAAGCCGCCGGCTGCGCCGTCGGCAATAAACATTTGACCCCTTCGGGGTCATTTTCAGCTATTCTTATTTATCCCC
>JALVEF010000087.1 GCA_027031185.1 Saprospiraceae bacterium | reverse complement strand
AAGTTAGTGCGGGGCCGCTACACCGTCACATCGCTACACCGTTTTTTGGCAGGCCGGATTTTCGGAAGTGAGCTCGCCAATCGAATATCCGCTCACATATTTCGCCGGTACTCGCCACCCACTTCAAACAGGGCATTGGTGATCTGTCCGAGTGAACAATATTTGACAGTGGTCATCAGCTGCTCGAAGATATTTTCCCCTGCCAGGGCTTTTTGTTGGAGTATTTTTAATTCTTTGCGGGCGCGGTCGGCATGCAGCTCCCGGAAAGCACGCAGGGAGCGAATCTGCCCCTGCTTTTCCTCCTCAGTGGCGCGGATGACTTCGGCGGGGATGATGGTGGGCGAACCGTCTTTGGACAGGAAGGTATTGACCCCGATGATGGGCAGTTCGCCCGTTGCTTTGAGTGTCTCGTAATAGAGGCTTTCTTCCTGGATTTTGGAGCGCTGGTACATGGTCTCCATGGCGCCCAGGACGCCGCCGCGCTCCGTCAGGCGGTCAAATTCGGACAGCACGGCTTCTTCCACCAGGTCGGTGAGTTCTTCGATGATGAAGGAGCCCTGGATGGGATTTTCATTTTTGGCCAGCCCGAATTCGTGGTTGATGATGAGCTGGATGGCCATGGCGCGGCGCACGCTCTCCTCAGTCGGCGTGGTGATGGCCTCGTCATAAGCATTGGTGTGGAGCGAGTTGCAGTTGTCGTAGATGGCATACAGCGCCTGCAGCGTCGTGCGGATGTCGTTGAAAGAGATCTCCTGCGCGTGCAGTGAGCGCCCGGACGTCTGAATGTGGTATTTCAATTTTTGGGAGCGCTCGTTGGCACCGTATTTCAGTTTCATGGCCTTGGCCCAGATGCGACGCGCCACACGCCCGATGACGGCGTATTCGGGATCTACGCCGTTGGAAAAGAAAAACGACAGGTTGGGCGCAAATTCGTTGATGTCCATTCCGCGGCTCAGGTAGTACTCCACGTAAGTAAAGCCATTGGCCAGGGTAAAGGCCAGCTGGGTGATGGGATTGGCGCCCGCTTCGGCGATGTGGTAGCCAGAGATGGATACCGAATAGAAATTGCGGATGCGGTGGTCAATGAAGTATTGCTGCATGTCGCCCATGAGCCGGAGTGAGAACTCGGTCGAGAAGATGCAGGTATTCTGCGCCTGGTCTTCTTTGAGAATGTCGGCCTGGACGGTGCCGCGTACCGTCGAAATGGCCTGTGCCTTGAGTTCTTCATAGACGTCGGGCGGCAGCACTTCATCGCCGGTCAGGCCGAGCAGGAGCAGCCCCAAGCCGTCGTTGCCTTCCGGCAGCTTGCTCCGGTAAGAGGGGCGCTCCAGGCCGCGATCATCGTATTTCTCTTTGAGTTTGGCTTCGACGAGGTGTTCCAGTTTGTGGGTGCGGATGTATTTTTCACAGGCCTGGTCAATGGCCGTATTCATAAAAAATGCCGTCATAATGGCGGCCGGCCCGTTGATGGTCATGGACACCGATGTCTTGGGGTCCGCCAGGTCAAAGCCGGAATACAGGCGCTTGGCGTCATCCAACGTGCAGATGCTGACGCCGGAATTGCCCACCTTGCCGTAGATGTCGGGCCGTTCGTCGGGGTCCTGGCCGTACAGCGTCACCGAGTCAAATGCCGTGGACAGCCGGTTGAAGGGCAGGTCGCGTGACAGGTAGTGGAAGCGCCGGTTGGTGCGTTCCGGCCCGCCTTCGCCCGCAAACATGCGCGTGGGATCTTCGCCCTTGCGCTTAAACGGAAATACGCCGGCGGCATAAGGAAATTGCCCGGGGACGTTTTCCATCAGAACCCAGTACAGGATCTCTCCCCAATCCTTGAATTTTGGTAAGATTACGCGCGGGACGCGCGTGTGGGACAACGACACCGTATAGGTCGGGACCCTTATCTCGCGATTCCGGACGTGATAGATAAATTCATCTGCGTTGTATTTTTCTTTCAGTTCATCCCAGGAGGCCAATAGCTCGCGGCAGCGTGGATCCAGGTGTTGTTCCAGTTCGGCATAAGTACGCTCCAAGGTTTGGATGGCCGTGAGCGGTGCTTCTTGGGCGCGGAGCACTTCGATCGAATTTTTTATGCCGAACAGCTTGCGGGCGATGTCGCTCTGTGCTTCTGCCCAGGCGCGATAATTGCGGACGGCGTCCGATATCTCGGACAGGTAGCGGACGCGCTTGGGGGGGATGATAAATTGTTTTTGGCTCATGCCCGCCGGCAGGTTGGTATGCGTTTGGAGGGCCGGATTGAATTCCCGCACCTTGTCCATGATCATCCCATACAGCCTGGTGACGCCCGGGTCGTTGAATTGCGAGGCGATGGTACCGACGACGGGCATGTCTTCCGGTTTTTTGTCCCAGAGATGGTGGTTGCGCAGATACTGTTTGGCCACATCGCGCAAGGCGTCCTCGGCGCCGCGCTTGTCAAATTTGTTGATGGCGACGAAGTCGGCAAAGTCCAGCATATCAATTTTTTCAAGCTGGGATGCGGCGCCGTACTCCGGTGTCATGACGTAGAGTGAAAGGTCAGAGTGGTCCACGATTTCGGTATCGGACTGGCCGATGCCGGAAGTTTCGAGAATGATGAGGTCAAAGCCTGCGGCTTTGAGTGTGTGAACGGCAGCGCGGACGTGCTTGGACAGCGCCAGGTTGGCCTGGCGGGTAGCCAGAGAGCGCATATAGACGGCGGGGTGGTTGATGGCGTTCATACGGATGCGGTCGCCGAGCAGGGCGCCGCCCGTCTTCCGTTTGGACGGGTCCACGGAGATGATGCCTATCTTCTTTTCCCCGTTGAAGTCCAGGAGAAAACGCCGGACGAGTTCGTCTATCAAGCTCGACTTACCGGCCCCCCCGGTGCCGGTAATGCCGAGGACGGGGGCGTGACCTTTGGCTGCTTGCCGTGCGATGTCTTCGAGCAAGTCGCGATGTGTGTCCGGTTCGTTTTCCGCGATGGTGATGATGCGGGCGATGGTGCGCGTGTCTTCCGGATGCAGGCGGACGGGCGGGCCGTCCACATCGGCGGGCAAGGCAAAGTCGCACTTTTGCAGCAAGTCGTTGATCATGCCTTGCAGGCCCATGCGGCGGCCGTCATCAGGCGAATAGATACGCGCGATGCCGTATTGGTGCAGTTCTTCGATTTCCGCGGGCAGGATGGTGCCCCCGCCCCCGCCGAATATCTTGATATGGCCGGCGCCCCGCTCTTGGAGCAGGTCATACATGTATTTGAAAAATTCATTGTGGCCGCCCTGGTAGGAGGTGATGGCGATGGCCTGGACGTCTTCCTGGATGGCCGTGGTGACGATGGTATCCACGGACCGGTTGTGGCCAATGTGGATGACTTCGGCGCCGGATCGTTGCAGGATGCGCCGCATGATATTGATAGCGGCATCGTGCCCGTCGAAGAGCGATGCCGCCGTGACGATGCGGATCTTGTTTTTCGGCCGATAGGGTTCGGCTTCCCGGTGGATAGGAGCTTTATCTGGTGTCTTACCGGTCATTGCATGAGATTAACGGACAAATATAGGTGTTTCTTGGGGAAGAAGCTACCGGATACCTGCCCGTTTGCGAGGCGGGTACGCGCCTCGCAAACGGGCAGGCGGGGATCTTCGCGATTACTTATCGGCTTTATAACAGGTTTGGGACTTGGGAATATCGAACACCGATTAACGAATGAAGATTTGAGAAGTGGGCGGTTCGACTAGCTCAGGGATTCCTTCTAAAATCTCAAATCGGTGTTCCTTGTTCGATAATCAATCGTCCCAAAACAAATCGCTTGGAGTATAAGAAGGCCCTAAATGGCTACGATTGTTTTTTATATCTCCCATCGCCTAAAAACTCGATAACACCTTTGTCTCTCAACAGTTGTAGTTGCTGTCTTATTTTATCTTTGATAAAATTATTGTTTGGATATTTTGCCTTTAATATATCTTCAAATTTGTACACATCTCTTAACGTAAACTGATCGGCTGGTATCCTGTCAATACAATTCATTATCTCCAGTATCCATCCCTTTGATGCGCCCCTTTTGTTTTTCAAGAATGATGTTCTGTTCCATTTTTCCAGTACACGCTTTTTGTCGATAATAATGGAGTTTTTTACGAAATAAATTCTTCCGGAAGCGGGTATTTTATGAGTTAAAATATTGCAACCGACCCACCCGGGCCTGCGTGCGTTTTTAGACAGCGGCTTCCTCTTCTCAATCACATTGGGTGTAAAATAATAACTCGGGATCACTAGAAAATTATTAACTCTTAATTGGGCTTTATCGTAAGTTAGGAAGAAAAAGTTCGGGCCGTTAGGCGCGTTTATCCTTTTTATCATAGCTGAAAAGGCGCCGTCCGTTATTTTTTTGCCAATGGATTTAGCTTTTTTACTTTTTAGCTCGAATTCTTCCTTACAACTTGTGCACAAAAAATCTGCTACGGGCCTGTTGTTTTCCAGCTTTGTCAGTTCATTTCCGCATCTCGGACAATAAGCATTTTGCCAGGCCCAGCGTTCTGAAACAACCCGGGTTTTTTGCGCGTTATTTTTATATTTTGAACCGATTGCATTGTATAATTTTAAATCCATTTGTGTGATCGGTTTTATTTCCGGAGTATCCAAAATAAGACGGCGCCGCCCCCGACAAATGGCTCTATATAGGTAAATTTGTTTTGCCTAAAGTAATCCGGAATGGCATTGTCAATCTCACCTATCAATTGGGTCTTTCCGCCGGCCCATTTTATAAATGGCTTTGCTATGTTGTCAGCACGGTTCATTGCTTCCCGTTGTTTTGGATTTATTGCACCTTAGAGGCAAATATAGCACGCTTGCGGCAAAAGACCAAAACCGGGGGAAAGTTCACGCTACTCTCATCGGGTACGGTGCCTC